>NZ_JAGXKC010000070.1:0-7964 GCF_019091045.1 Stenotrophomonas sp. GbtcB23
TTCCAGCACACCGGGCCTCACCGCGGCGGTCGCCTCCGTTCTCGGGGCCGACCGCGAGCAGGCCCTGGGCACGCGCGAGCACGATTTCCTGCTGTTCGGCAGCCAGGCCACCGCGTTCGCCCGCGACCTGTTCCGCAGTGGGATCGCCGACGACCTGCGCGCCTATCTCGGACAGGGATTCCTGCACGACGCTGATGCCAGCGGGCCGGTACAACGGAAGGTGGCGCCCGGGGACGGCGACGACGGGCTCGATGCCTGCGGCGGGAATCTGACCCTGCGCGACGGGGTGCTGATCTTCGGCCGCTACAACAACCACGGTAACGGCGACTGCTATTACGCCTGCGTGCCGGGCAGGGGGGCGCCTGCGTTCTTCAGCATCTGCATCGAGTCCGGCGTGGACAGCGGTGAGGCCTACGAAATCTCCGTGTCCCCCTCGATGGACTGGTCACAATTTCTGGCTCACCTTCCGCCTGCGTGAATATGGCGTGATGCTCGTGGCCGCATACACCGCAGCGACGGGCTTCGTTTTTGGCACGATCCCGCTATCCTGTGCCCATGCCGCCTTTGAAATATTTCCTGCCGCTGTTGTTCCTGTCGCTGGCCATCGCCTCGACCGCGCATGCGCGCGGCACCATCGAGAAGGTGGACATCACCGGCCTGGACAGGGACGACGATGCCGAGATGATCGAGAACATCGAAGTCTCGCTGTCGCTGTACGACACCATTGGCAAGGAACAGGGCGAGTCGCGGCTGGAATACCTGCTGTCGCAGGCCGAGCGCCAGACCCGGCGCGCGCTGGAACCGTTCGGCTACTACAACCCGGTGATCACGGTGGAAAGCCCGCGCGAAGGCGAGAACCTGCGCGTGGTGATCCATGTCGATCGTGGTCCGCCCACCCTGGTACGCCGCGAGAACATCGACATCACCGGTCCGGCCCAGCTGGACCAGTACCTGCAGGAAGACCTGGAGAACTTCCGGCCGCGCAAGGGCCAGCGCTTCGAGCACACGCTGTACGACGCCAGCCGCGTGACCATCACCCGGCGCCTGGCCGAACGTGGCTACTTCGATGCCGATTTCACCCAGCGCCGGGTCGAGATCACCCGCGCCGAGAATGCCGCCGACATCGATCTCACCTGGGACAGCGGCCGCCGTTACAACATGGGCGATATCCGCTTCCACCAGGATTACTTCGTGGAGCGCCTGTTCGACCCGCTGGTGTACTGGGAAAAGGGCAGCTACTTCCACGAAGGCAAGCTGGACCGCCTGCGCGAATCGCTGACCAAGCTGGATTACTTCAGCGTCATCGACATCCAGCCGCAGCCGGACCAGGCCGACGAGAACGGCAACGTGCCGGTGGATGTCACCCTGACCCGGGCCAAGCGCAGCATCTACACGGCCGGTATCAGCTACGGCAGCGAAAGCGGCGCCGGTGTGCGCGGTGGCCTGGAGCGGCGCTTCCTCAACAGCCGCGGCCACAAGATGAACACCCAGCTGGACTACGCGCAGAAGCGCAAGAGTCTTGTCACCACCTACCGGATCCCGGCGTTCAAGTGGCTGGACGGGTGGTACGGGCTCACCGCCAGCGCCTATGACGAGCAGACCGACTACATCGACCTTCGCAACTTCAAGCTGATCGGCAGCCGCAGCGGCGAGATCAACGAGAACTGGACGGCCATCGCCTCGATCAATGCCCTGCGCGAGCGCTGGCGCTATGCCTCGGGCACCGAATTCACCAACGCGATCTACAACACCTCCACGCTGGTGTATCCGCAGCTGGTGGCCGACTACGTGAATGTCGACGACCGCCTGGCCCCGCGCAAGGGCATCAGTGGCAGCGCCACCATGCGTGGCGGCATCGAAGGCGCAGGTTCGGATACCAGCTTCGTGCAGGCCAGTGTGATGCTGCGCTGGTTCATTCCGGTCGGCGATGCCGACCGCCTGATCCTGCGCGGCGAAGGGGGTACCACCTGGACCAGCGACCTGGTGGCGATGCCCCCCAGCCTGCGCTTCTTCGCCGGTGGCGACCGCAGCATCCGCGGTTACGCGTTCCGTGAAGTAGGCCCGCGCACGCCTCCGCCGGATAAATTCGCACTGGGTGCCAAGAACCTGGTGACCGCCTCGGCCGAGTACGAGCACTACTTCAAGGGCGGGCCGTGGGGCGGCGCGGTGTTCGTCGATACCGGCAGCGCGTTCGACAACACCATCGACCTGCATACCGGCGTGGGCTTCGGCGTGCGCTGGAAATCACCGGTGGGTCCGGTGCGCGTGGACATCGCGCACGGTCTGAACAATCCGGATTCGAAGTTCCAGCTGTACCTGAGCGTGGGAGCGGACCTGTGAGCACGCCGACCCCGACCACGCCAACCCCGCCGCCGCCGCGCGTGCGCTTCTACCGCAAGCGCCGGTTCTGGGCATGGTCCGGCTTCACCGTGCTGGGGCTGGTGCTGCTGGCGCTGCTGCTGGTGTACTGGCTGCTGCAGACCGTGGCCGGGCGCGATGTTCTGCTGGCCCAGGTGGTGGCGCGGCTGCCGGTGGGCGCCACGCTGACCTGGAGCAAGGTGGATGGCCCGGTGGCCGGGCCGCTGGTGCTGCACAACCTGGATTTCCGCTACGACGACATCCACTTCACCGCCGAGCGCGCGTACCTGGATCCGGATATCCGCCCGCTGCTGGGCCGCAAGCTGCAGCTGGATGCGCTGCAGATCAAGAACGCCACGTTGAACCTGGCCAAGAGCGACGAACCGTTCGAAATGCCCTCGTGGCCCGATTCGCTGCCGCAGATCGAAATGCCGCTGGCGATCCAGGCCGACACCATCATCATCGATGGCTTCCGCATCACCCAGGCGCAGGAACCGTTGATCGACATCACCAGGCTGCGCGGTGGGCTGGAAATTGCCAACGGCGAATTCCGCGCGCGCCAGCTCAAGGTGGACAGCGACCTGGGCGACTTCCGCGTGGACGGCCGCTATGTGCCGCGCAACGACTATTCCACCGACATCACCATCGGCGCGGTGCTGCCGGCACCGCGCGGGCGCACCCCGGCGCGGCTCGGGCTGGTGGCCCGTGGCAACCTGGACCGCATGGAAATCGCGCTGGCCGGGCATGCCCCCGCGCCGCTGCAGGCCAGCCTGGTCTTCGACGGCCGCGACGCACCGGTGTGGAAGGCCAGTGCGCGCAGCAAGGAACTGGACCTGGCACTGCTGGTGCCGGGCATGGATGCCAGTACCAGCACGCCGCTGTCGCTGGATTTCCAGGCTACCGGCAAGGGCGGGCAGGCCAACCTGCAGGGCCGCATCCAGCAGGGCGACCTGGCGGTGGAGCTGGCGCCATCCAATGTCGGCCTGGCCGACCAGGTACTGACCGTCTCACCGCTGGTGGTGAAGGGCTTCGGTGGCCAGGCCCGGCTGCAGGGCACCGCCGATTTCCGTGACCGCGAAAATGCCAGCCTGCGCTTTGCGATCGTCGCCAACGACCTGACCTTCGTGCCCGAGGCCGATCCCACCACGCCGGGCGCCGCCAAGCCGGTGCCGGTGACGCTCAACGAAGCGCGCATGGGCCTGGCCGGCACGCTCAAGAACTGGGCGGCGGTCGGCACGGCCTCGGTGGAGCGCGAACAGCAATCGGCCGACCTGACGTTCGATGTGCGCGGCAGCGACACCGCCGCCCGGATCAAGCAGCTGCAGGCCAAGACCCCCGGCGGCGCGCTCGACGTGACCGGCCAGGTGGCGTGGGCGCCGCAGCTGGATTGGGACGTGGCCGCCAAGCTGGCTGCATTCGATCCCGGCTACTTCGTGCCCGGGTGGGACGGCCGCCTGTCAGGCAACGTGGCCTCCAAGGGCCGCCAGCTGCCGCCGCCGGCGGGCAGCCCGGCCGGCACCGCCGGCATCTATGAAGCCACCGTGGACGTGCCCGGCATCAACGGCATGCTGCGCAACCGCCGCGTGGATGCGCAGGGCCGCTTCGCGCTGCGCGGGCAGCAGGGTGAAGGCAACGTGCGCCTGGCGGTGGGCAACAGCCGCCTGACCGCGCGCGGCAGTGTCGGCGACCGCCTCGATGTGCAGGCGCAGCTGGAACCGGTGCAGCTGGATGACCTGATGCCCGGCAGCACCGGCACGCTGCGTGGCCAGGTGCAGGTGCGCGGACCGCGCACCGCGCCGGACATCACCGCCGACCTGGTCGGCAGCGGGCTGCGCTATGCCGATTACAGCGCTGAAGCGCTCAGCATCCGTGGCCGCCTGCCGTGGCAGGGCAGCAACGGCACCCTGGCGCTGCAGGGCACCAAGGTGCAGGCCGGCATGCTGCTGGACACGATCAACGTGGACGCGCGCGGCAGCGTGTCCAACCTGCGGCTGGATGCGCAGGCGAAGAACGAACTGGGTGCGGTGGCGCTGGAGGGCGGGGTACGCCAGCAGGGCAATGCATGGCGGGGCGATATCGCCGCGCTGCGGATCGCACCGATCAAGGGCGATGCATGGGCGTTGCGTGCACCGGCCACCTTCGGTATCCAGGGCAGCACCTTCACCCTGACCGACACCTGCCTGGGCGCGGCCACCGGCGGCGCGCTGTGCGCCAGCGCCAACTGGCCGCGTGATGGGTTGAAGGTGCGCGGCGATGCGCTGCCGCTGGCCCTGGTGCAGCCGTGGCTGCCGCCGCAATCCGGGCGCCGCCTGCACCTGCGCGGCGAAATCACCCTGGATGGGCAGATCCGCCCGCGCGGCAACGCGTGGGAAGGCAGCGCCAGGATCGCCTCGCTGGAAGGCGGCATCCGCCTGGGCGACAACGCGCGCGGCGAGCTGGTGCGCTACGACCAGTTCTCGGCCACGCTGGAAATGACCCCGGCGCAGATCAACGCCAAGCTCGGTGTCGGCTTCCAGGGCAACGGCTTCGTCGATGCCAAGGTGCAGACCGGCTGGGATGCCAACGCGCCACTCAACGGCGAGCTGTACCTCAACATGTCGCGGCTCTACTGGATCGAGCTGTTTTCGCCGGACATCGTGCGCCCCACCGGCCTGATCGAAGGCCACGTCAGCCTGCGCGGTACGCGCGGCACGCCCTCGCTGGGCGGCGACGCCAAGTTGAGCAACTTCAAGGGTGAATTCCCGGCGCTGGGGCTGACCTTCGACCAGGGCAGCGGCAGCTTCACCGCGCAGCCGGATGGTTCGGCGAAGATCACCGCACAGGCGAACTCGGGCAAGGGCACGCTGTACGTCGACGGCGGGCTGTCGTGGTTCGGCGATGCACAGCCGCTGCAGCTGCATATCCACGGCGAGAACGTGCTGCTGTCCAACACGCCGGAACTGCGCATCGTGGCCAACCCCAACCTCGACTTCACCCTGGCCAAGGCGGCCATGCAGCTGCGCGGCACCGTGCACGTGCCCGAAGCCGACCTGGATCTGGAGCGACTGGATCGCGGCACCTCGGTGTCCGAAGACGTGGTGGTGCTGGACCCGGCCGATCCGGAAGAAGGCCCGAGCCTGCCGCTGGACATGGATCTGACCGTAAGCCTGGGCGACAAGGTCCGCATGGCCGGCTTCGGCCTCAAGGGCGGGCTGGGCGGCAAGATGCAGGTGTGGGCGCGGCCCGGTCGCGAGATGACCGCCAACGGTGCGCTGGAAGTGAGTGGCCGCTACAAGGCCTATGGCCAGGACCTGACCATCACCCGCGGCAACCTCAACTGGAACTTCAACGCCGTCTCCGACCCGCGCATCAACATCCGTGCAGAGCGCCGGGTGGGTGATGTCACCGCCGGCATCGACGTGACCGGCCGCGCGCAGTCGCCACGGGTGGACGTGTGGTCGGACCCGTCGATGTCGCAGTCCGAAGCCCTGGCGTTCCTGGTGCTGGGGCGCAGCCTTACCGGCGCCAGCAGCGACCAGACCCAGCAGGTGAACGCGGCCTCGGCGGCGCTGTCGGCCGGCAGCGGCCTGCTGGCCTCGCAGCTGGGCGCCAAGCTCGGCCTGGACGACGCCGGCGTCAGCCAGTCGCGCGCGCTGGGCGGCTCGGTGATCGGCGTGGGCAAGTACATCTCGCCCAAGCTGTACGTCGGCTACGGCGTCTCGCTGGTAGGCAGCGGCTCGGTACTCACACTGAAGTACCTGCTGCGCCGCGGCTTCGACATCGAAATCGAATCCAGCACGGTGGAAAACCGCGGCTCGCTCAACTGGCGAAAGGAAAAGTAGAGCCAGGCCCTGCCTGGCTGCTGACAATGATCGGCGCCACTGCCCCACCGGACGTGTGGGGACCTGGCATCGGTAGGGTCGCATCCCAATCGACCGCCGATAGGCCACCCGCGTCCGGTACTGGCATTGCAATGATCGGCATCGCGCCTCCGTCAGCCCGTGTGATTGCGGGTCCGACACCGGTAGGGTCGCATCCCAATCGACCACCGACGCGGCATCCGCGACCGTTGATGGCATTGCAATGATCGGCATCACGCCTCCGTCAGCCATGCAATTGCACAGGTCCATGCGTCAAAGCGATCGCCCACATTGTCGGCAGTCGTTTGGGAACCGACCCTGCCGCGCGGTGCATGCCGAATGCGGCATGGAAAATCCTGGCGTTTCATGCTGCGCAGAGCGCACAGAAAGAAAGTTCGCCTACCGCATCACACTTCGCGATGTGCTTGCACCGCAATGGATGCAGGGCACTCGCGGTCCATTTCCGACGCAGTGTTAGGCACCGCCTACCGGTTCGACCAAATCAACAGATAAAACCGAATTCCGATATCGTCATCGCGTACGCATGGTAGGTCCTGAGTCTAAAAGCTCAGCAATTCAGCAAGCTTGATGTACTGCGTCGGGAGGGTGGCGGAATACAACACCCTCGTGGAAATACGTCGCACCGTTTCTTGCTAACGGCTTTTAGCCTCCCGACTCCCTCGCCATCCCGGCGAGGGAGACATCCAGGAGAGGCCTACCATGCACGACAACAAAGATGATTCCCGCGCCGACGCCCGATCCCGCGTCACCTACCACTGGCGCATGCCCCGCACCGTCCTCATCGGCGCAGACCGCCAAGACGACGACGAACCCAAGCCCGGCGAAGTGCTGATCCCCTCACTGCACCTGCGCGGCATGTGGATGACCACCGCCGGCATGGAAACCGGCTCGCGCGTGAGCCTGCACATCGCACCCGGCTGCCTGCTGCTGCGCATGGTCAACCCGGTAGTACGCGTCGCCTGCCGCCCGGGCTGGTACCAGGCCGCGCAGGATTCCACCCGCGCGCGCTGGTAGGGTCGCATCCCAATCGACCGCCGATACGTCATCCGGGCCCGGTTGTGGCAGTGCAGGGGTCGGAATCGTGCCTCCGCCAGCCGTGCAATTACAAAGCGCCATGCGCTGAAGAGTTCGCGGGCATGGTCGGCGGTCGTTTGGGAACCGACTCTACCTTCGGGTGCCGATGTTCCTGCTCAGGTCTGTCGCCCAGAAGTACAGCGAGAGGCCGATCGCGCCCATTGGCCAGATCACGCTGAGCAACAGCGGCAGCCCGTTCGGCTCAGCGTGCGGGTCTGGACCACGTGCCCTGACGCGCGTCATCGCAATGAAAGTCAATCCGAATGCCCAGGCACGGTCCAGGACCATCAGCAGCAGCCCGTCCGCACCCAACGTGCGCTGCGCCCACATTGCCGCGCCACCGGCAATGACCGCCGCAGGCAGGAATGCCCACCGCAGCCATGCAGCTCCTCGCACGTCGCTTTCATCGGCGCACTGCCAGCGCAGCAACGCCTTGAAGCCGCGCAACAACAGCCAGGCTGCAGGTACCAGCAGTGTTGCCACCGCGATGATCATTCCGCCTTTGGACGGACTGACCACAGGGGTGGAGTAAACCCCCCAGGCGGTGACCAATCCCAGGTACAGCCCGTTCAGGGTGCAGCGCACGGCCCCGTAGCGAAAATGCACGCGGAGCGCGGGACCGCCAAACCTTGCCCAGAACCCGACCTGCGCGGCATTCAATCCCGGAGGAAG
>NZ_JAGXKC010000700.1:0-235 GCF_019091045.1 Stenotrophomonas sp. GbtcB23
TAGGCGCTTGTCCGCCGACGGGATCTTCGACAGGTAGCTGTCATCGAAGGCCTTGTCGAGATCGACCGGCTTGGAGATGACCTTGTAATCCGCAAGCAGGCTGTTGGCCGAACCGACGGCCGCCTTGTCGATGGCGAAGAGGCCGTCCGTGCCGCCCTTGCCGGCAACCATCAGCTTCTTGATCTCGGCCAGCATGACTTCCTGCTGGGCGCGGTTGAGGGTCGGCGCCACCTTC
>NZ_JAGXKC010000701.1:0-235 GCF_019091045.1 Stenotrophomonas sp. GbtcB23
GCCTGGCTGTTCGAGAAATTCCCGCTTCTGCGCCTTCCGCTGTCGCTCGGCCGCGTCGCCGCCTTCAACCTGCTGGCGGGCGGCGCCGCCGCCTTTCCGAGCGTGACCGAGCTGGTGAAAAGCTTCGGCGTGGATGCGACCTTTACCAATCGTTCCGACATCTGGCGGCTCGCCTTCAATGCGATCTCGGAATTCCCGATGACGGGTTTCGACCTGAAATCCTTCTGGCGCACCC
>NZ_JAGXKC010000702.1:0-235 GCF_019091045.1 Stenotrophomonas sp. GbtcB23
CGCCCGATGCCGAGGAGGGCGCAGAGGAGGCCTGCAAGGATCAACGGCACTAGCCAGTTGAAGACCCCCAGCATCGCCATGCGGATGTAGAAGAGCCCGCCGACCCGCGAGCCGTACGGCATGCCTTCGTGCAGGAAGGACCGCCACCAGAGCCAGGAGATCAGTGCCGCCGGCAGGCACCAGTCGAAGGTCCAGTAGGGGCGCATCAGGCCGCGGTCGGAAATGTCGATCAGGC
>NZ_JAGXKC010000703.1:0-234 GCF_019091045.1 Stenotrophomonas sp. GbtcB23
ACGTTGGAGACCTGTTCGGGGACCTGCGGCGGGGCCGGCACCGGGGCGGGCTTGTGGGCCAGGGCGGGCAGGCTGGCGGTCAGCGCCAGGGCGAGCAGCAGGGGGCGGGCGAAACGCTGGGACATGAACGTCTCCTTTGATGCGTGGGGTCATTCTAGGCCGGGTGGGCCGGCCAACACCCGGCACGGCCGGGTGGCGCCGCCACCCTTGTGGCAAAATGGCGGATTGTCCACC
>NZ_JAGXKC010000704.1:0-234 GCF_019091045.1 Stenotrophomonas sp. GbtcB23
TCGGGTTGACGGCGTGCTTCATCTGGCTGCTGGTGCGCGCGGTGGCTGCCGGCGAGCAGGCGATCCTGCGTGACCCCCCGATGGAAGTGGCCGACAACCTGGCCGCCCGCCGCATCCAGACCCAGACCCGCGTGCCCAGCCGCGTGCTGATGGGCGCCATCAACCTGGTCGGCGCCTCGATGGTGCTGCTGACCTTCCCGATGGTGCGCCAGATCGGCACCGCACTGCTGGCCT
>NZ_JAGXKC010000705.1:0-234 GCF_019091045.1 Stenotrophomonas sp. GbtcB23
TGAGACCTCATCGGCAATGAGAACGGTGCCGCGAATCTGGACAGACCTGGCCTGACAGCCCGCTGGAAGCAGGGCGCTGCCAGCGATGCCTGCATCGCGGCCGCGAGGGCCGCTTCGCCGCTGACCAGGACCACCCAGCGCAGATCCAGCCCCTAGCGGTGGCCTTTGCGCACCAGCTCCAGACCCTCGGGGTCGAGGGACAGGGTGTAGGACTCATCGCCGATCTGGACTTCG
>NZ_JAGXKC010000706.1:0-234 GCF_019091045.1 Stenotrophomonas sp. GbtcB23
ATCCGGCAACGCCAGGCTGCTGAACGACGCCGGTGTCGAGTGGTGGGCACTGCGCGGCGTGGACGCCCAGCAGCATGCCGCCAACGACCAGCGCCGGTTCAACGCGCTGGGCGCGATGAACCGCCTGCTGCCGCGACCGCTGCGCTGCGAACAGCTGCGGCATTTCATCGCCTCGCGCTGGTTGTGCAACTGGGACCAGCTCAACTACCGCCTGGAGAACTTCGGCTACACCCT
>NZ_JAGXKC010000707.1:0-234 GCF_019091045.1 Stenotrophomonas sp. GbtcB23
GGCTGACCCCGTACATCGCCGTGTTCCTGCTCGATGCCACGGTCGCCGGCTTCGCCGCGCCCGGCGGCGTGCTGCAGAAGGCGCTCAACCGGCTCAGCGAGGTCCTGCTGTCCGGCGGCAACCAGTTCTACGGCGAGGACCGCCGCGAGACCCTGAATTTCGCCAACCAGGCGTATTCGGGCTACGTGCTGGCGCGGGTCAACCGGGGCCCGCTGGGTACCCTGCGCGCGCTGT
>NZ_JAGXKC010000708.1:0-234 GCF_019091045.1 Stenotrophomonas sp. GbtcB23
ACCAGGTCCGAGTGCAGGGTCAGCAGGGTCGTTGGCGCGGTCTTGCCGCCCGGATGCAGCTTGGGCAGTGTCACCCCGATCGTCCAGCGCGACGTCCCTCCAATGTAAGGCTTGAGCCAGCCCAGCTCGGGCGCACGGTCCAGCGGCTGGCCGGCATCCATCCGCGCGGCCAGCTCGGCTTCGACCGCATGCTGCGGGTCACGCGCATAACCGCCGGCGCGCAGGCTGAGCTGG
>NZ_JAGXKC010000709.1:0-234 GCF_019091045.1 Stenotrophomonas sp. GbtcB23
GAACGCAGGGAACTGAAACATCTAAGTACCTGCAGGAAAGGACATCAACCGAGACTCCGCAAGTAGTGGCGAGCGAACGCGGACCAGGCCAGTGGCAATGAGGAATAAAGCGGAACGATTTGGAAAGGTCGGCCGTAGCGGGGGATAGCCCCGTACGCGTAGAACACTCAATGTCCTAGAGTAGGGCGGGACACGAGAAATCCTGTCTGAACAAGGGGAGACCACTCTCCAAGC
>NZ_JAGXKC010000071.1:0-7669 GCF_019091045.1 Stenotrophomonas sp. GbtcB23
GTGGGTTTATCAAAACGCCGAATCGTATTCTTTTCAGGGGAACATTCAAGAAAAAAGAGACGACTTCGCGCCGATAGAGGGAGAGAAGTGGTTTCATTTCTCCCGTAGTCAGCGGGAACTAGCTGAAGCATTTATTGAACGCGCTTTGTGGGCCCACATTCCGGTCCACGGAACGCTGCCGGACACTGGGGATTTACGCTTCGTCTGCAGGCGCGCCGGTGACGACATCCAGTGCTATGTCGACTGAAAAGCGGTGCAGTCTCCTTGATCAACGGTCGACCCGGAAGCAGGTCGACCGTTGCCCTACCGGTGGAGGGCGCGGATTGCAAACCATACGGTAACGGATGGTAATCTCTCTGCACCTCCCCTGCCGGTCACCACTGTATGAAAGCCAGCCTGTTCCGCCATGGACTCAACCTGTGGCCGCCGTTTCTGTTTGCCGGCATCCATGTTTCGCAGGTCACGCCCGACTACCGGTATGTCCGGGTGGAGCTGCGGATGCGGCCGTGGAACAAGAACTATGTGGGCACGCACTTTGGTGGCAGCCTGTTTGCGATGACCGATCCGTTCTGGATGCTGACCGTCATGCAGAACCTGGGGCGCGATTACTACGTGTGGGATCGGGCGGGTGAGATCGAGTTCCTCAAGCCTGGCCGTGGGACGGTGACCGCCGAGTTCCGGCTGGATGAGGCGCTGCTGGATCAGTTGCGGGCAGCTACCGCCAGTGGTGAGAAGTATCTGCACTGGTTCAGCAATGACATCGTCGATGCGCAGGGTGAGGTCGTGGCGCGGGTGCGCAAGCAGGTGTACATCCGGTTGAAGCCACAGGCGCGCGTTTGACGTGCGGCCGGTGGTGCGGCAATCGTGATCCAGCCCGTTTCACCGCGGTCAACACAGCATTTCCCGGCAGGACGCATTCTGTGGTGGCTGGCCGCGTAAACCGGGCCCGCGCCCCGCTACAATGCGCCGATGTCGCCTGAAGCCCCCCACCTCGTACCGCGCCCCTCCCTGCAGCGCCTGTTCCTGACCGGCCTGCTCACCCTGCTGCCGATCTGGTTGACCTGGGTGGTCATCAAGTTCGTGTTCGTGCTGCTCTCGGGCATCAGCAGCCCGGTGGTGGTGCCGCTGTCGGCGCAGATCGCCGCCTCGTTCCCGCATTACCTGGGCTGGGTCAAGGTCGAGTGGATGCAGAACGTGTTCGGGCTGCTGGCCACGCTGCTGGTCATCCTGAGCGTGGGCGTGCTCAGCCGGCGCGTGATTGGCCAGCGCCTGCTGCGCTGGTTCGGTGCGGTGATCAAGCGCATTCCGCTGGCCAGCATCATCTATGAAAGCGCCAAGAAACTGCTGGACATGCTGCAGACCGAGCCGGGTACCACCCAGCGCGTGGTGCTGATCGACTTCCCGCACCGGGACATGAAGGCGGTGGGCCTGGTGACGCGGGTGATCCGTGAACAGGGCACCGGCCGCGAGCTGGCGGCCGTGTATGTGCCGACCACCCCCAACCCGACCTCCGGGTACCTGGAAATCGTGCCGGTGGAGCTGCTGACCCCGACCGACTGGACAGTGGACCAGGCGATGAGCTTCATCATCTCCGGTGGGGCTGTGGCGCCTGAAACCGTGCCGTTTACGCGGGCTGGGGAGCGCTGAATAGGGGTGTTCGGGCTTCGGCCCGCGCTGCGTGGGACGCGCGTGGCGTGTCTCTACGCTGTACGCCGGCATCCTGAGCGGGGCGCTGAGGTGGTTGTGTCCGGCTGAATCAGGCAAGCTCCCGGGTCTGTATAGGATTTACGGAAGCATTCGATGCCCCACCCCGCCCGTGCCCTGGCGCTCGTGATTGCCTCACTGCTGGTCTTCACTGCCGCTGCCCCGGCCGAAGCCGCCAAGAAGAAGGCCAACCGGCCCGCCGCCGCACAGACGCGCCAGGCCAAGCCCAGGGCCAAACCCCGCGCCCGCCCCGCCGCAGCCCCCGCGCGGCAGCCGCTGGTGCGCCAGCAGACCAAGGCCGCCCAGCTCGAGCGCATCTACGACGAGTACTGGGACGCCTCGATGCGACTCAACCCGCTGCAGGCCACGTTCCAGGGCGATGCCCGCCACAACGACCAGCTGCCGAACATCCTCTCGGCCGCCTACCGCCAGCAGTCGCATGACTTCACCGAACAATGGCTGGGCAAGGTCGAGAAGATCGGCCCGGACGGCCTCACCGGCCAGGACCTGCTGAGCTACCAGATCTTCGTGCGCGATGCGCGCATGTCGCTGGCGGCCGAGAAGTACCCGGGCTGGATGCTGCCGGTGAGCCAGTACTACAACCTCGGCAGCATCATGGCGATCCTGGGTTCCGGCTCGGGCGCGCAGCCGTTCAACACCGTGCAGGACTACGACACCTGGTCCAAGCGCTCGCTGGGCATTCCGCCGCTGTTCGACCAGGCCATCGCCAACATGCGCGAAGGCATGCGTGCCGGCGTGGTGCAGCCGCGCGACCTGATGGAAAAGGTGCTGCCGCAGCTGGATGCGGTGATCAAGCCCACCGCCGAAGAAAGCATCTTCTGGGCGCCGGTGCGCAACATGCCCGACGATTTCCCGGAGGCCGACAAGGCGCGCATCACCGCCGACTACAAGCGCATGATCGAATTCCGGCTGATGCCGGCCTACCGCGCGCTGCGTGGCTTCATCGCCACTGAATATCTGCCGGCCACCCGGAAAACCGATGGGCTGTCCGCGCTGCCCAATGGCATGGCGTGGTACACCCAGAACATCGTGCAGAGCACCGCCAGCACGCTGACCCCGCAGCAGATCCATGCGCTGGGCGAACAGCGCGTGGCCAGCCTGCAGGAGCAGATTGCGGCGGTGATGAAGGAAAACCGCATCCGCGGCTCGCAGCAGAAGCTGCTGCGCAGCATGCGTACTGACAAGAACTTCCAGTACGCCACGCCCGATGCGCTGTTGATGCGCTACAAGCAACTGCAGCAGCAGGTGGGCGCGCGCCTGCCTTCGCTGCTGGATACGCTGCCCAAGGCACCGTTGGAAATCCGCCCGGTGGAAGCCGACCGCGCCGCCAGCGCGGCCGCCGTGAGTTACCAGCCGTCGCTGCCCGACGGCATGCGCCCGGCCGTGCTGTACGTGAACACCAATGCCCTGCCCAGCCGCCGTACCTGGTCGGCGCCGGCGCAGTACCTGCACGAAGGGATTCCCGGCCACCACGTACAGCTGGGCCTGCAGCAGGAACTGGACAAGCTGCCGCGCTTCCGCCGCCTCGGCGGCGATGTTGCATTCGTCGAGGGCTGGGGCCTGTATGCCGAATCGCTGGGCGAGGAACTGGGCGTATACCAGGATCCCTACGCGCGCATTGCCTACCTGCAGGGTGCACTCACCCGAAGCGCCCGCATGGTCGCCGACACCGGCGTGCACGCGCAGGGATGGAGCAAGAAGCAGGCGGTGGACTATCTGGTCAAGACCGCCGACATGCCGGTGGAAGATGCCACCGCCGAGGTGGAGCGCTTCATGGCCCTGCCCGGCCAGACCCTGGCCAACGGCCTGGGCGAGCTGAAGATGATGGAGCTACGCGACAAGGCCAAGGCATCGCAGGGTGCGGCGTTCAACCCGCGCCGGTTCCATGCCGAGGTGCTGCGCGATGGCTCGATGCCGCTGGATATCCTGGAGGCGAAGATAGAGCGCTGGCTGGCCGCGCCGGCCACCAGCGAGGCACCGCCGTCGCGTTGAAACGGAGTGCGGGCCGCACTTGCGGCCCGCACTGCAGATCACACGTCGTCGGGCTTGGCGCCGAGCATGTCCTCATCGCCGAAGATCATCAGCCGCATGAACTCGTCGCGGAAGAACTTCGCGGCCATTTCCCGGGTCACCTCCGCCATGTCCGGCGCGATCGGCTTGATGTCGTGACCGGGCTCCGGCGGGTTGATGCCAGGCTCGGGTGGGTTGATGGACGGATCGTCCACCGCGGCCTGCATGCGCTGCATCAGCGTCTGCTTCTGGCCTTCCACCGTAGCGGTGTTGAGGGGCGCCATCGCCCCCAGTTTTTCAAGCATCATCAATCTACTCCAATCGGGGTCAGGGGTAAGGGCAATCGCTTGAGGCGGGCGTCGATCCCGCTCACATAGGCACCGGCACGCTGGCGCGCGGCCGCTTCCAGTGCACTGGCATCCACGCTGGCTTCCACGGCGGCGGCCATCGCGCCCACCGGGTCCAGTTCAAACAACAACGGACCGGCTTTGAGCATCGGCAACGCCGACCGGGACGCTACTACCTGCACAGGCGGAGCGTCGGCCTTCGTCGCCAGCTGCGCCAACACGGTTTCGCCCAGTGCAGGCATCTGCCCAGGCACGTACAGCACCAGACCCGCCTCGGCCGTACCCAGCAACTGCTCGCAGCGACGTACCACCAAGGCCGCGTCCACGCCCTCGGCGGCAAGACTTGCGGAGATCACCTCACGCACCTGGCCGAGTACCGCTTGACGCGTGGCTTGTACATCGCCCAACGCGGCCGCCAGCAATGGCACCGCCTCGGCAATGGCGTCGGCGTAGCCCTGGCCGAATCCATCAACGCGCGCCTGTGCGATGGCGGCGTCCACCTGCTCGGGCAACGCCCCCAATACAGCGGAGGCGCGGCGCCGCGCGGCGGATTCGAGCTGGTCGGCCCGTGCCGCCTGGCCCAGCGCGCTGGGCGCGATCACCCCGCCCTGCGCATGTGCCAGCACGTGCTCAGGAAAGCTTTTCAACATAGGTCACCGCCGTCCAGAAAAGGTCCAGGTCGATACGCTCACGCGGCAGCGGGCGTAGGGTGTCGCCCGCCATCGGCGCAAATGGAAGGGAGAGCCGCGCGGAGAGCCAGGCGGGCAGCAGCGGTGCCAACGGCTGCAGCTCCACGCCGCCCCAGACCAGCAGCACCCTGGAGAGGTCCGCCGGTACGGGCGCCTGCACGCAGCCCCCCGATTGCCTCGCATGATCGGCCCGCATGAACGCCTGCACCGTGGCCGGCAATGCCGAACAGCCACGCTGCGACGCCAGCCAGTCACGCAGCCGCGCGGCCGCCATGAGCGTGGCCACCTCCGGCAGCCTGGGCCACAGGCCCATCAACCGCCGCGTCAGCACATCCGCGGGAGCCGCCAGCGTTGCCGGCATGGGCAGGCGACGCTGGCGGATCAGCGTGGTGTTGAGCCAGCGCTGCTGATCCAGGGAGGCGTCGGCGTACACCGCCCGCCACGGCCGGTAGTACGCAGCCGGGGCATAAGCGATGTGCATGGCATCATGCGCCACGCCAGCGCCTCCAGCCGGTTGCGCCAGGGCCAGGGCCAGTGCCGGTGCCGCGCGCGCTGACCCGCTGCCATGCCGTGCGCAGGCGGTTGCCGACCGCCGGCACCAGACGCACCAGCACCCACCCGCCCAGCAGCAACATCAGGGCCAGGCCACCGCAGAGCAGCACCCAGGCCAGCGGCAGGCTGCGTTCGTTGCCGGCCGTCACGGCAAGCGTCCGCGGCCCCTCGACCTCGGTAAGGATCACCGAGACGTTGTCGTACTCCACGCCATCAAAGGTGTTGCGCAGGAAGCGCTTCACGGTCTGCAACAGCACTTCCGCATCGACACCTGGCTCATGCGCCACTACGGCCGCCACGTGCATACGCCGGCGTTCGGCACGTCGGCCTTCGGTGCCCAGGTTGGCATCGTAGTTCAGGTGCACGCGACTGGACTGCACGCCATCGATCAGCTGCAATGACTCTTCCAGCCGCTGTTCCACCGCCGAAATCAGCCGCGCACGCTCACCGAGCGGCGTACTGACAAGAGAATCGGCCGGGAACGCCGCCGACACCTGGCTGCGCGGCGCCGATGGCAGGTCGTTGCGTTGCATCAGCTCAATGGCTTCGGGCAGATCGCGCGGACCCACCTGGACCTGATAGCCGCCCTTGCCCAGGTTGAGCTTTTCGGCGTCGATGTTATGGCGGAGCAGTACGGCAATCACTTCATTGGCCTGGCGCTCGTCCAGGTTTTCCAGCAGTGGCTTGCGCGCGCAGCCAACCAGCACCACCAGCGCAAGCAGGGGCAGCACCACACGCCACCGGCACAGGCGGCGCACGGCCACCGCAAAAGGCGGCATGTTCATGACTTGAGCAGCGTCTCCACCGTCTTGTTGGCGTGGTTGGCCAGGCCGGCGGCGACGATCATGCGCTTGGTGTAATCGGCCAGGTTGAGCTGCAGCTCGTGCAGCGCAGCCGGGCTCGATGCGGTGGCGGGATTGTTGCTGGCGGCCTGGATCGAGGCCAGATCATTGCCGGCGCTGACGTAGCCGTTGGCCAACGCCTGGCTCATGCGATCCGAGAGCGGTACGGCGGCGCCTTCAGCGCCGCCGACCACGTCGATCTCGGTAGCGATCTGTGTCACTTGCACGGGTGCATCTCCTGCGGAACATCCGCATAGGGTCCTGGTACCGGCAGCACCGCTGCCGGCACAGGAGGTCATCAACCCAGGTTGCGGGCGTTCTGCTTCTGCATGTCGGACAGGCTCTTGGCCGAGTTCGACTGCAGGGTGCGGTAGGTGGTGTAGGCCGACAGCGCGGTCTGATAGTCGGCAAGGTGCGCCGGGTTGGTCGGATCACCCTCGTCGCCGCCAGGAATGCCGTCACCGGCAATCTTCTTGAACGCATCGTCCAGCGCCTTCTTCAGGGATGTTACCCCCGCGTCAAATCTATCGCTGTGGTCGCCCAACCAGCCCCACTTCGGGCCCTGGACATCGCCATCAAAATCGTCGCCCGGAACGGGCTTGGTACCAACGGTTGGTGTAGTCATTACAGTTACTCCGGAAGAAAGGTCAACGGCTACCTGCCGTAGAAAAATCCCAGCGACCTTCGCCCACCGAGAGCAGCTGGTCCTGGGAATACTGGTAGGAACGCCCCTTGAGCAGGTCGTCCCACAAACGGATGCTGATGCGCACGCGGCGCTCGCCCCACTGCTGCACGAAATCGTCGCGGTACTGCGCCATGGCGTGCAGCGACGCGTCATCGAGGAACACGTCGTTGGAAATGCTGGCCCGGCCGGCATGGTTGCCGGTGCGGGTGGTAATGCCACGCGCGCGCAGCTCGTCACGTGCGATGGCCACCAGCTGACCATCGCCTACCAGTCGCACATCAATGCTGGCCGCGTATGGCATCTGCGGTACGAGCAGGGCCTGCACCTGGCGCTGGCGCTCGGCATCGTTCAAGCCAAGTGCGGTGATCACCACTTCCGGGCGCTGCGGGGTGCGCAGGCGGATTACCGCGTAAGGCACGCTGGCACTGTCGAGCACGGCACCGATGCGTGCGGCCTCCATGTGGCGCTCGCGATACTGGTCCTGCAGGCGCCCGGCACGTTGGCTGGCACGCTGGCCCCAGGCCACGGCCTCGGCACTGTCGCTGAAGGCATACAGGCGCCCGTCGGCGTCATGCACCACGGTGTAGTTATAGGGGGATTTCGCCAGTACCGCTTCCAGCGTGCGGACCTGCGTGGCCGGCCGCTGGCGGTCGTAGAGCCACCAGCCGCCGGCGCCCACCACCATCACCAGTGCGGCGACGGCAATCCAGCGGCGGGCGCCGGCACCGCGCGTGGGGCGCATTACCGGGGTGGAGGGTGTGCCCTCGTCGACCAGCACCGGCAGGCGGTGGTCCCACACGGCCGCCGACCAGGGATCGG
>NZ_JAGXKC010000710.1:0-234 GCF_019091045.1 Stenotrophomonas sp. GbtcB23
TTGCCTCCGCAGGCGGCGCGCAAGGCTGGATGGCACGGCTGCTGGCCCGAGGGGAGCGCGAGCGCGAGCCCCTGCTGCGGGCCTGGCACCGGCTGGGGCGGCGTTACGCGCGGCTTGGCCTGGCCCGGGAACCTGCGGAGACCGCCACGGAGCGGGCGCAGCGCGTCCCCCGGCAACGTCCCGACCCGGCGTTGATTCCGCTCAGCCAGCGTTCCGATCACGCGCGCTACGCTG
>NZ_JAGXKC010000711.1:0-234 GCF_019091045.1 Stenotrophomonas sp. GbtcB23
GCTGCCTGTGCCAGCATCGATGCGCGCCAAGGTCGCCGCCCGGTTTTTCTGGATGGCCATCTCGTTCATGATTTTTGCTCCCCTGCAGCCGAAAACATCCGTTGCACTCATTATAAAACATCAGTATACATCGGCATACACGATGTCAATCGTCGCGGCTTTGTGACCGAGGAGGGCGACCGATATCCAGGCGTTCGATTCGATCGGCAATGCGTGTCCCTGCAACGAAACAGC
>NZ_JAGXKC010000712.1:0-234 GCF_019091045.1 Stenotrophomonas sp. GbtcB23
GTCATCGGCCTTTGCCAGCAACTCGGCGCGAGAGGCTTTCAGCAGCTCAAGATCGCTCTGGCACGCGATCTTGTTCAACCCGTTCAGTTCATTCATGAGGACGTCAATCGGGACGACGAGACGGCGACGATCATCGAGAAAATCTTTCGAAGCGACATGCAGGCGCTGCAGGATACGCTCAAGGTTATAGATCAGGCCGCCATGTCACGAGCAGTTACGGCCATTCTGGGCGCT
>NZ_JAGXKC010000713.1:0-234 GCF_019091045.1 Stenotrophomonas sp. GbtcB23
ATGAGATCGCTCGCGACGTGAAGTACTTTGATGACTCCACTCTTGCTCAGTGCTATATGTTGGACTCTATGGCGCCAGAGTTACAGAGACAACATGAAAAGATGGATGCTAGATCTATTCTCCTACATGTCTAAAAACTGTTTGAGGAACATGGAATGACTCAGCGATATAAGATATCCAAGAGCCTCTTCCATGCTAGGATGACTGAGGGGACACCGGTTCAGAACCATGACC
>NZ_JAGXKC010000714.1:0-233 GCF_019091045.1 Stenotrophomonas sp. GbtcB23
CCGATGTTCTCGCCATCGCCCTCGAAGCCGGCGTCGATGGTGCCCGGCCCGCCAGCGGCAACCGGCGCGTCGACCACGGCAGGCGCCTCGACAGCCGACGTAGTGGAGAACTGCGCGGCGGCGGCATCCAGCTCGGCAAGGAAGCGCGCGGATTCGTCGTCCAGCTCGGTCTTGCTGGTCACCGCTTCCTGCACGCCAGCGACGGAGCCCACGCCCGTTGCTTCGTTGGCAGC
>NZ_JAGXKC010000715.1:0-233 GCF_019091045.1 Stenotrophomonas sp. GbtcB23
CGACGTCTTCAACTTCAACACCACCGTGTGCCCCACCCGGCCCGTCTTCCGCGTTGCGTTCCACGTCTTGCCCGCCAGCCCCACGATCGCCGGCTCCAACGCCTCCAGTGGCAGATCCTCCGCGAACGTATCCTCCGACGAAAACGACTGCACCGGCTGGTCCGGCTCCACCGGACGCTCATCGATACAGCGCGCGCACCGGTACAGACACGCACCGAAACTGCCGAAGCGAC
>NZ_JAGXKC010000716.1:0-233 GCF_019091045.1 Stenotrophomonas sp. GbtcB23
GCCGAATTCCGCCGCCTGCTTGATGGCGTTGGACGTGTCGAGGCCGGCATTCGCAAGCCCGATCAC
Source organism: Stenotrophomonas sp. GbtcB23 (assembly GCF_019091045.1). Taxonomy (NCBI): domain Bacteria; kingdom Pseudomonadati; phylum Pseudomonadota; class Gammaproteobacteria; order Lysobacterales; family Lysobacteraceae; genus Stenotrophomonas; species Stenotrophomonas sp. GbtcB23. Next base: position 67 of record NZ_JAGXKC010000716.1, read on the forward strand.
CTTGGCGCCGGAAGACTGCGCCTGCAGGAGGAAGGACGAGAAATCGGTGGTCGACAGCGGATGGCGCACGGACCCCACGACCGTACCGCCGCTCGCCTTGACGAAGTCGCTCGTCTGCTGTTCCAGCGAATAACCGAAGGCATAGTCGGCCGTCAGGAAGAACCAGG
>NZ_JAGXKC010000717.1:0-233 GCF_019091045.1 Stenotrophomonas sp. GbtcB23
ACCTTCCCGCGGGTTGCGGTAGCGGGCCCGCCCTACGTGGCCAGCTTCCACAGCCAGGCGCTGCTGCCGCTGTTCGCCTTGCCGATTCTGCTGATGCTGCGCACGCCGAGCCAGACCCAGGCCGAAGCAGTCGCCGATAGCGGTCGGACGGTGCTGCCGCTCTTGGCGATGCCGCGCTATCTGCTGGCCGTGGCTGCGGGCGTGGTGTCCTATGGGGTGTCGGCGTTCGTGAT
>NZ_JAGXKC010000718.1:0-233 GCF_019091045.1 Stenotrophomonas sp. GbtcB23
TTGTCGTAGCGGATCGCGAACTCGATGAGCTGCGCGAACTGGGTGTCCTTGTTTTTGCCGAAGCCGACGTTGCCCGGGTTGATCCGGTACTAGGCCAGCGCTTCGGCGCAGGCCGGTTCCTGGGTCAGCAGCTGGTGGCCGTTGGAATGGCAGTCGCCGATCAGGGGGGCCTCGATCCCCATCACCCGCGGCTTTTCCACGATGCGCGGGAAGGCGGCCGCCGCCTCGGGATA
>NZ_JAGXKC010000719.1:0-233 GCF_019091045.1 Stenotrophomonas sp. GbtcB23
CGTACCGGGTGTGGCAGGAAGCCACGCGCCAGCTTGTGCTCTCCCTGCGCGCCGGGCTCGAAACGGGTGAGCCCTTCGCGCAGGCAGGACTCGATACCCTGGTAGTAGCAGGATTCAAAGTGCAGGCCGGGCAGGGTGGCGCCGCCCCAGTTGCGCCCGTACAGGGAATCGCTACCGCGCAGGCACAGCGCGCCGGCGATCGGCTGGCCCACCAGCATGGCCAGGAAGATCAC
>NZ_JAGXKC010000072.1:0-7275 GCF_019091045.1 Stenotrophomonas sp. GbtcB23
GCTTCACTGCAAGACCGAACGCCCCTTGTCGCAGGGTTTGGAGAACGACGTCAACAAGTACCTGTCGGAGCTGGCAGGCAGGTACCCGAATGTGACTGTATTGGATCTGCACCCCTTGTTGTGCGATCGGCAATCCTGCAGGGCAGTGTCCGATGGAAGGCCTGTGTACTACGATGCGGGCCATTTGAGCATGGCTGGTTCGCGCGCATTGGGTTACAAGGCCATTGCCCTTGGCGAGACCCCATCGTTCATCGATCGGGACCGCCTTTCAGAGCATAACCACGCCGCTATAGATGATTCGGCCCCCCGATCGGCAGATTGAGGGAGCGCGGGATTCCTGAACGGACATGACTGAATATGTCAGGGGTTTCTGAAAATCCCTTTCCCTATGCCAGCTGATTGGAACTTTGAACAGTTGTATCATGGGGGATTGGATCACTACGGGCACGATGCAATGTGTGGAATAGTTGGGGCGATCGCCGATCGCGACGTGGTTCCTGTACTCATCGAAGGACTGAAGCGGCTGGAATACCGGGGCTACGACTCTTCCGGCATCGCGGTGCTGGACCAGACCCAAGCCGACGTGCGCCGCGTGCGCCGCACCGGGCGCGTGGCGGAAATGGAAAGGGCCGCCCTGGCCGAAGGCTTCGACGCCACACTGGGCATCGGCCACACCCGCTGGGCCACCCACGGCGGCGTGACCGAAGCCAACGCCCACCCGCACATCAGTGACGGCGTGGCGCTGGTGCACAACGGCATCATCGAAAACCACGAAGAGCAGCGTGAGCGCCTGCGCGGATTGGGCTACGTGTTCGAGTCGCAGACCGACACCGAAGTCATCGCCCACCTGATGCACCACAACCTCAAGAACGGCGACAGCCTCCTGTCGGCGCTGCAGCGCACGGTCAAGGAACTGACCGGTGCCTACGCGCTGGCGGTGATGAGCCGCGCCGAGCCGGACCACTTCGTCTGTGCGCGCATGGGCTGCCCGCTGCTGGTGGGCCTGGGCCAGGGCGAGAACTTCGTGGCCTCCGACGTGTCAGCGGTGATCTCGGCCACCCGCAACGTGATTTTCCTGGAAGAGGGCGACACCGCCGACATCCGCCGCGATGGCGTGCAGCTGTATGACGAACACAACCAGCCGGTGGACCGTGGCGTGCACCAGTCGGATGTGTCGCTGGCCTCGCTGGAGCTGGGCCCGTACCGCCACTTCATGCAGAAGGAAATCCATGAACAGCCGCGCGCGCTGGGCGACACCATCGAAGCGGCGATCGACGCCGGAGGCTTCCCGGCCGAGCTGTTCGGCAAGAACGCCGAAAGCGTGCTGGCCGGCATCGAAGGCGTGCAGATTCTTGCCTGCGGTACCAGCTACTACGCCGGCCTGACCGCGCGTTACTGGATCGAATCCATCGCCGGCCTGCCGTGCAGCGTGGAGATTGCCAGCGAGTATCGTTACCGCGCCGCGTATGCCAACCCCAAGCACCTGATCGTCACCATCTCCCAGTCCGGTGAAACCCTGGACACGATGGAGGCGCTGAAGTACGCCAAATCGCTGGGCCACCTGCACACGCTGTCGATCTGCAACGTGCCGGAAAGCGCCATCCCGCGCGCCAGCGAACTGGTCTGCTACACCCGTGCCGGTGCCGAGATCGGCGTGGCCTCGACCAAGGCGTTCACCACCCAGCTGGCCGCGCTGTTCCAGCTGACCGTGGTGCTGGGCAAGCTGCACGGCCGCATCGATGCCGCGCAGGAAGCGGAGTACCTGGAGCAGCTGCGCTTCCTGCCGGGCAGCGTGCAGCATGCGCTGAACATGGAACCGCAGATCGCCATCTGGGCCGAGCGCTTCGCGCGCAGGAACAGCGCGCTGTTCCTGGGCCGCGGGCTGCATTACCCGATCGCACTGGAAGGCGCGCTCAAGCTCAAGGAAATCACCTACATCCACGCCGAAGCCTACCCGGCTGGCGAGCTCAAGCACGGCCCGCTGGCGCTGGTGGATGAAGACATGCCGGTGGTGGTGATCGCGCCGAACGACAGCCTGCTGGAGAAGGTCAAATCCAACATGCAGGAAGTGCGCGCGCGCGGCGGCGAGCTGTTCGTGTTTGCCGACCAGGACAGCCACTTCGTCGAATCCGAAGGCGTGCACGTCATCCGCACGCCACGGCATGTTGGCGCACTCAGCGCGGTGGTGCATACCATCCCGGTGCAGCTGCTGGCGTACCACACAGCCTTGGCGCGCGGTACCGACGTGGACAAGCCGCGCAACCTGGCCAAGAGCGTGACGGTAGAGTAAGCGATCGACCCAGATCAATCGGGGGTAGATGCCCACCGTAGTTGGGTACGCACTGCAAAAAAAGGGGCGGTCTATCGGGCCGCCCCTTTTCTTGGTCTCGTTACAGGAAAATTCAACTCCGCCCGTACGTATCCTCGAACCGCACGATGTCATCCTCACCAAGATAGCTGCCGGACTGCACCTCGATCAGCTCCAACGGCAGCTTGCCCGGATTGCGCAACCGGTGGGTAACACCCAGCGGAATGTACGTGCTCTGGTTCTCGCCGAGCAGGATGACCTCATCGCCACGGGTTACCTCGGCGGTTCCACTGACCACCACCCAGTGCTCCGCGCGGTGGTGGTGCATCTGCAGGCTCAGCGTGCCGCCCGGCTTGACCGTGATCCGCTTTACCTGGAACCGGTCACCATTGTCGATCGAGTCGTACGCGCCCCAAGGGCGGTACACCTTCCGGTGCCAAGTCGCTTCCGGCCGTGCATCGGCCTTCAACCGCGCCACCACCTGCTTGATCTCCTGCATGCGGTCGCTGCGCCCGACCATCACCGCATCATCGGTTTCCACTACGATCACGTCATCCAGCCCCACCAGCGCGATCAGGCGCTCGCCGTACGCGTAGGTGTTGCGGCAGTCGATTGCGATGACATCACCGTGGTGGGCGTTGCCATCGGCATCCTGCGGTGAAACGTCGCGCAGTGCGGTCCACGAACCCACGTCGTTCCAGCCGGCATCCAGCGGCACCACCACGGCATCGGCGGTCTTTTCCATCACCGCGTAATCGATGGAGTCGGCCGGCACCGCGGCAAAGGCGTCCTTGTCGAGGCGGGTGAAGTCAGTGTCGCGTCGCGCCAGCTGCCAGGCATTACGGCTGGCGACCAGCATTTCAGGCTGGAACAGCTCCAACTCGGCCAGATAGCGGGAGGCCTTGAACAGGAACATGCCGCTGTTCCAGAAGTACTCGCCCGACTCGACGTACTGCCGTGCGGTCTCTGCATCGGGTTTCTCGACGAACCGGTCGACCGCCCGCACCGCACCGCCCGAGGAGGCCTTGATGTAGCCATAGCCGGTCTCCGGCCCGGTCGGCACGATGCCGAACGTGACCAGCTTGCCCTCCTGCGCGGCAGGCAGGGCGCTCAGCACCGCCGCGCGGAAAGCCGCTTCATCGGCGATCACATGGTCCGACGGAAGCACCAGCAGGACCGGGTCGCCGTCCTCCAGCGTGGCTTCCAGTGCCGCCACGGCGATGGCCGGCGCGGTGTTGCGGCCGACCGGCTCCAGCAGGATTGCCTGCGGTACCACGCCCAGCTGCTGCAGCTGTTCGGCGGCAACAAACCGGTGTTCCTCGTTGGCCACCACCAGCGGTGCCCGCCCGGCAATCGGCTCCACCCGCTGCCAGGTGGCCTGCAGCATGGTCTGCTCACCGGCCAGGGCCAGGAACTGCTTCGGGTAGGCCTCGCGCGACAGCGGCCACAGCCGCGTGCCGGAACCGCCAGACAGGATGACCGGAAGGATGTCGTTCATCAGGCTGTGCCTCAGGATGCCTTGAGCAGCTGGGAGATCTCATCGGTGCGCTGCTGCAGCAGTGCCGCATCGCCCCGCGATTCTACGTTCAGGCGCAGCAGCGGCTCGGTATTGGAGCTGCGCAGGTTGAAGCGCCACTGGCCGAAATCCGCGCTGATGCCGTCGGTGTGATCCAGCGTAGGGGCGTAGGAAGCAAAGTGTTCCATCACCCGCGCCACCGCCAGCTTGGCGTCGCTGACCTTGAAGTTGATCTCGCCGCTGCACGGGAATTTCTGCATGCGCTCTTCGACCAGATCGGCCAGCGAGAGCCCGGTTTCAGACACCAGCGCGGCGATCAGCAGCCACGGAATCATGCCGGAGTCGGCGTAGGCGAACTCGCGGAAATAATGGTGCGCGCTCATCTCGCCGCCGTAAACGGCGTCTTCGGCCCGCATCTTTTCCTTGATGAAGGCATGGCCGCTCTTGCACAGCACGGCCTGGCCGCCGGCGTCTTCCACCATCTCCACGGTGTTCCACAGCAGGCGCGGGTCGTGGACCACCTTGCCGCCGGGCTGGCGGGCCAGGATCGCCTTGGCCAGCAGGCCGACCAGGTAATAGCCTTCGATGAAGCGGCCGGTGTGGTCGAAGAAGAAGCAGCGGTCGAAATCGCCATCCCAGGCGATGCCGAAGTCCGCACCGTGTTCGAGCACGGCCTGCGCGGTCATCTCCCGGTTCTCGATCAGCAGCGGATTGGGAATGCCGTTCGGGAAGCTGCCATCCGGCTCGTGGGCGATGCGCACGAACTCAAACGGGAGGTGCGGTGCCAGCAGGTCCACGATGGTGCCGGCGCCGCCATTGCCAGCGTTGACCACCAGCTTCAGCGGCTTGAGCGCGGCGCGGTCAACGTAGCTGAGCAGGTGCTCGATGTAGGCGCTCTTGTCCGTATGCGACTGGATGCCCGCCTTGGGCTCCACGGCAGTGGTGGTGTCCGCCTCGACCGCGTCGGAGATGGCGAACAGGCCGGTGTCGGAACTGATCGGCCGGGCCTGCTGCTTGACCAGCTTCATGCCGTTGTAGTCCATCGGGTTGTGGCTGGCGGTGACCATGACCCCGCCGGCCGCCTTCAGGTGATCCACCTGGAAGTAGACCTCCTCGGTACCGCACAGCCCGATGTCCAGCACCTCGCGCCCGGCACCACGCAGGCCGGCGGCCAGGGCGTCCTGCAGGGCGGGGCTGGTCAGGCGCACGTCATGGCCGACCACCACGGTGCCTGGCTCCAGCTGGGCCGCCAGCGCCACGCCGATTTTCCGCGCCAGGTCTTCGTTCAGCTCGTCCGGCACGCGGCCGCGGATGTCATACGCCTTGAATGCGGGGAGGGTCATCGGGGGTCCTTTCTGTAGTCAGTAGGCGAGTTTAGCCGCTGCGATGTATGGGAAGCGTTTTCAGCCGGGGACGCTACCGGCAATGGCTACAATGGGCCCTTACATCAACGAGGTGAGGGCGTAGATGAGCAAGTCCCCAGACAACGGCCGGCGCGGCAAACGCTATGCCAGCGCCGCCGAAGCGCTGCAGGGTGCGGTGGCCGATGGCCAGACCCTGGCCGTCGGCGGCTTCGGCCTGTGCGGCATTCCCGAAGCGCTGATCGCCGCGCTGCGCGACACCGGGGTGAAGGGCCTGACGGTCATTTCCAACAACGCCGGCGTGGACGGCTTCGGCCTGGGCCAGCTGCTGGAAACGCGCCAGATCAAGAAGATGATTTCGTCCTACGTGGGCGAGAACAAGGAATTCGAACGCCAGTACCTGGCCGGTGAGCTGGAGCTGGAGTTCAACCCGCAAGGCACCCTGGCCGAGCGCCTGCGGGCCGGCGGTGCGGGCATTCCCGCCTTCTTCACCGCCACCGGCTTCGGCACCGTCGTGGCCGACGGCAAGGAAACCCGCGAGTTCGACGGTAAGCACTACGTGATGGAAACCGCGCTGCGCGCCGACGTGGCGCTGGTCAAGGCGTGGAAGGCCGACGAGGCCGGCAACCTGGTGTTCCGCAAGACCGCGCGCAACTTCAACCCTGCCTGCGCAATGGCCGGCAGGCTGTGCGTGGTGGAAGTGGAAGAAGTGGTGCCGGTCGGCAGCATCGACCCGGACCAGGTGCACCTGCCCGGCATCTACGTGCACCGCATCGTGCACAACCCCACTCCCGAGAAGCGGATCGAACAGCGCACCGTGCGTGCGGAGGGCAACTGAGATGGCATGGACCCGCGATGAAATGGCGCAGCGCGCCGCCCGCGAGCTCACCGACGGTGCGTACGTGAACCTGGGCATCGGCCTGCCGACCCTGGTCGCCAACCACATTCCAGACGGCGTGGACGTGTGGCTGCAGTCCGAAAACGGCCTGCTCGGCATCGGCCCGTTCCCGGCCGAAGCCGAGGTGGATGCGGACCTGATCAACGCCGGCAAGCAGACCGTCACCGCGCGTGAAGGGGCCAGCTATTTCGGCAGCCACGACAGCTTCGCGATGATCCGCGGCGGCCACGTCAACCTGGCCATCCTGGGCGCCATGCAGGTTACCGACAAGGGCGACCTGGCCAACTGGATGGTGCCCGGCAAGATGGTCAAGGGCATGGGCGGCGCCATGGACCTGGTGGCCGGCGTGCAGCGCGTGGTGGTGCTGATGGAGCACACCGCCAAGAACGGCGAGCACAAGATCCTGCCCGAGTGCACCCTGCCGCTGACCGGCGTGGGCGTGGTGGATCGGATCATCACCGACCTTGCCGTGTTCGACGTTACCGACGCTGGCTTGAAGCTGGTCGAAGCCGCGCCGGGCGTGAGCAGCGAGGAGCTGAAGGAAAAGACCGGCGTCAGCTTCAGCTGAGCAGGAATGGCACCGATCCGCACGCCTCGCCGACGCGCGGATCAGCCGCGCTTGGCGTAAGCGTAGGTTGAATCGCTGCTGGCGGTTCCCGACGTGACGACCGTGAATCCAGCCTCGAGGCAGACAGCACCCAGCGTGCGCTCCAGCGCGTGCGCCAGGGTGCCGTCGATCTGGCCTTGTTCGGTTTCGAACGCGCTCGGTGGCAGGTGCGCGTCCAGCAACGGCCGCAGCGCGGCCAGCCGTACCCAGAACATGCTGCCGGCGCTGAACTGCGCCCCGAGGATGTCCTTTTGCAGGCCCAGCCGAACCTGCAGCCGTTGCAGCGTGGCGTTATTGGCGCCCACGTACTCGCGCACAGGCAGCAGATGCCCAGCCGGTGCCAGCAGGCCCAGCTGACGGTCCTGTGCAAAACGCGCCACCGCCTGTGCACCGTGCCCATCGCCTAGCAACTGCCGCAGGAGCTCCTGCCGCCATTGCGCGCCGTGCTGCATGTGGGTGGAGCGCTTGGTGTGAAGCTTGAGCACCACGTCCTCGCCTTCCTCCAGCAGCCGGTTGGCTACATGCAAGAACGGCAGGACGTCACGGCCCTGATTGGCGAAAGCCATCACCTCGCCAGCAAGCCCG
>NZ_JAGXKC010000720.1:0-233 GCF_019091045.1 Stenotrophomonas sp. GbtcB23
GGACAGGGCCTATGCGTACACCCTGGGCGGCGACAAGGGTGCGGCGGCGGCGGGAGAAGAGGGCAAGCCGCGGGTGCGGCGGGTCAGCGGTGAGACGCTCAAGCGGCCGGCGGCAGCGCCAGGGGATGCGCCGGACGTGCAGCCCGCCTGGTCTGCCAGCGCGCGTTATTTCCTGCCCGACGCGGTTACCGGCATCCCGCTGTCTCGTCGTGCAGGGGCCCGCCTCACCCGGC
>NZ_JAGXKC010000721.1:0-233 GCF_019091045.1 Stenotrophomonas sp. GbtcB23
TACAGTCGCCAGTACCATGTTCCTCTATATAGAGCCGGTGAATGTCATCGACCTGCAGGTAGAAGCCGTCTCTTGCCTTTGGTTCCTGCATCGCGAAATCCCCCCACCCACAAGACGCCAATCATGAATGCCTATAAAATAGGCTAGACGATATTTTAGGCATAATGATGCAGGTCAGATGAGGCGTCTAATGCTAATTGCAACTAGCTCATTCCAATTTGGAATAGTTTTGC
>NZ_JAGXKC010000722.1:0-233 GCF_019091045.1 Stenotrophomonas sp. GbtcB23
GGGGTGAGTGAGGGCCCGGCCACCTTCTAAGGTCAAGCGATAATATGACATGAGTCATCACAAAAATTGATATTTTTTGTCATGGAGACGCCATCAGCGCAGTGCCATTTTGCCGTCCGTGGGAACCAGCAGGAGCGTTCAAGATGGCATGGTCGGCGGAGCAGTATGTGAACTTCGAGGATGAGCGGACCCGACCGGCCCGCGACCTCATCGCCCAGGTGCCGCTCGGCCCC
>NZ_JAGXKC010000723.1:0-233 GCF_019091045.1 Stenotrophomonas sp. GbtcB23
GATACCGTCAAGATGCCGTCATAGGTCCTGCCGGTATAGGCTGCCTTGATGGTCGCATCCTTGATGGCTGGGACAGAGAATGTGGGGCATATCGCCTCGACCTTGATGGCGATGCGGAATTCCGCGCAGACTTCCGCTCCCCGGTAAAGTTGATGATGTTTCGCGTCGACCGGGAATTCCTTCATCTCGATTATGGTGAAGTCATGATTATCGCTCCTCTGGAGCGCTTCCTT
>NZ_JAGXKC010000724.1:0-233 GCF_019091045.1 Stenotrophomonas sp. GbtcB23
CGACGTAATAATCGCAGAGTTTCGCCAGCGCGCCGTGGATGAAGATCGGTTCCGAATAACCGCAATCGCGGATCAGCCTTATGACACGCTGCGCCTTGCCGAGCGCATAGGCTCCGACGAGGAGGGTGCGTTCGGGAAAGTGCTCGAGCGAGGTGAAGAGCTTTTCGATCTCGTCCTTCGGATCCGGGTGATGGAAGACCGGCAGGCCGAAGGTCGCCTCGGTGATGAAGACA
>NZ_JAGXKC010000725.1:0-233 GCF_019091045.1 Stenotrophomonas sp. GbtcB23
GATTGCACCGTCTTCTTCCGTGAGAACTCACACTGCGCCTCCCTGAGCAGGTCGCCCACCTGCGACCAGACGTCATAAAGATTTTCGGCCTGCGCATCGATGATCGCGTCTCTTGCCGCTTTGCACGACATCGACGGCTGCAGCTCGATCACAGAGCAATAGCCCCGGATGAAGACGCCCAAAACGTCTTTTGCAGTCATCACGCCGCTCCAGACCATAGCCCACATGGTGGC
>NZ_JAGXKC010000726.1:0-233 GCF_019091045.1 Stenotrophomonas sp. GbtcB23
GGTAGCGCCATATCGATGCCGGTTCCGATCATGGCGATGAGCACCGCGGAGCCGAAGGTCTTCAGATAGTGATTGTTCGCCTTGTCGCTGAAGCCCCCATAGCCCTGCGCATCCGTACCGGCCATGCCGCCGATCTGCAGCGTCGAGCCGTTCGGGAAGGTGATGTCGGACCAGACGACGAGCATGCGGCTCTGGCCAAACGAGACTTTGCTGTCTTGGCGGCCGAATAGTTT
>NZ_JAGXKC010000727.1:0-232 GCF_019091045.1 Stenotrophomonas sp. GbtcB23
GACCGCTTCGTGCTGTCCAACGGCCACGGCTCGATGCTGCAGTACGCGCTGTTGCACCTGAGCGGCTACGTCCTGCCGATCGAACAGCTCAAGCAGTTCCGCCAGCTCGGCAGCAAGACCGCCGGCCATCCGGGACACCATGAAACCCCCGGGGTGGAAACCACCACCGGTCCGCTCGGCCAGGGCCTGGCCAACGCGGGTGGTTTCGCGCTGGCCGAAAAGCTGCTGGCCC
>NZ_JAGXKC010000728.1:0-232 GCF_019091045.1 Stenotrophomonas sp. GbtcB23
GCGCGGGCGCCGATGCCGGCGGCTGCGGCGCGGTGGCTGCGGTCGAGCCCGCCGGCCGGGGCTGCGAGGCGGCGGCCGCTTCTGCCTGGGCGCTCGCAGCGGCGGCGGCCGCGCTGCCTGCAGCCGCCGGCTCGCCGCCACCACTTTCCTGGGGTGTTCCGCTGCCCCGGGATTCCACCTGGATGCGGCCGCCCTCACCCCCCTGCTCCGGCTGCACCGGCGGGGGGATCCG
>NZ_JAGXKC010000729.1:0-232 GCF_019091045.1 Stenotrophomonas sp. GbtcB23
ACCAGCCTTCCGCTGGCGTTCCAGCAGCGGTACGGGTTGCAGAAGCCGTTCCGGATGCCAGCCTTGCATCAGGCGCTGGAGAACCTGCAGGGAAGCAAGCGTGGCGGCAACGCGCCTGCCCATCGCCCCACACTGGGCCAGTGATGACGGCGCGGCGAAAACAGCCGACGGCGCGAATCACTTCTTCAATCAGCACGACGTAGCAGGCCACGAAGTAGACCTTGAGCAGGGC
>NZ_JAGXKC010000073.1:0-7217 GCF_019091045.1 Stenotrophomonas sp. GbtcB23
GATGCAGCCGGTTCCCGGGCCTAAAAGCAGCTTGACGATGGGGGCGAGTCCATACATAGGGTCGGTTCCCAAACGACCGCCGATAGGGTCCATCAGCGCATTGACGCATGGACCCCAATCGAAGCAGCGCCTTACGCTGGACGAACGCGCAGCGTCAAACCCTTCAGGAAATTACGCAGCAGCTGATCGCCGCACGCGCGGAAATTCTTATGGTCCGGCTGCCGGAACAACGCCGACAGCTCGGGCTTCGACACCGGGAACCCCGCGCTCTCGAAAATCGAGTGCATATCCACGTCCTTCAGCTCGAACGCCACCCGCAGCTTCTTCAGCACCAGGTTGTTGGTGATGCGCTTTTCCACCGGGCGCAACGGCTGGCTTTCATCGCGGCCGCGGAACTGCACGATCAGCCCATCCAGGAAGTGCGCCAGCGTGCGGTCATCGCAGGCCACGAACCCTTCCTCGTCTTCCTTGCGCAGCCAACCGGGCACATCGGCCTTGTCCACCACGAAGGCCGGGTCGGCCAGGGCACAGATTTCCGCAATCTTTCCGTCGCTCAGGTCGAGCATGTAACGGATGCTGCGCAGTACATCGTTGTTGATCATGAGGCGTCCAATACCGCCGACGCGGCTGCGTGGCTGGCCGCCATTTTACCCCCACCAGCCGCCGGGCCCCGAAACGGCTGGTTCCGGCTGTCATCTGGCTGCCATGAAAGTGAAGCACAGTGCGCTCCTCAGGCATCAACAGGCAGTGGAGCAGGCAATGCGCAGGTGGCAGGTTCTGGCGGGTGTGGGCATGGTCTGGCTGGCCGCAACGGCCTCGGCCCAGGCCCCGTATGTGGCGATCGAACAGCGCGTGGACCCGCAGCAGCTGGCCGACGTGGGGCTCACCCCCGCCCAGCTGCAGACCCTGAACCGCCTGCTGCGCGAGGCCGACGCCCGCGCCCCGGCGCCGGCTCCGGTGGTTGCCGCGGCAGCCCCGGCACCGCTGACCGGCGCGCCCACCCCGGCCCCGATGTTCCCCGGCCTGGACGATGGCCCCATCCATGCCAGCGTCACCGGCCAGGTCGATGGCTGGCAGCCGGGCACCGTGTTCACCCTGGACAACGGCCAGCAGTGGCAGGTGCTCAAGGGGGAAATGAAGCTCAAGGCCAGCCGCAGCAACCCGCCCATCGTGGTGGTGCCGGGCATTGCCGGGCGCTGGTTCCTGCAGGTGGACGAAGACCTGCCCAAGGCCCGGGTGTTCCGCATCCGCTGATTCCGCCAGCGCCCGCCAACACAGCGCGGCGCAGGGTGCGAAAATAGTCGGGAATCCCACGGAGACCCCCGATGACCCGTACCGCTCTGATTACCGGCGCCACTTCCGGCTTTGGCGCCGCCGCCGTCCATCGTTTCGCCCAGGCCGGCTGGCGGGTCATCGCCACCGGGCGCCGTGCCGAACGGCTGCAGCCGCTGGTCGATGCTTACGGCCCCGAGCGCGTACATGCGGCGGTCTTCGACGTGCGCGACAACGCCGCGATGGAAGCGGCCCTGGCCGCGTTGCCGGCCGGTTTCGCCGACATCGACCTGCTGGTCAACAACGCCGGCTTGGCCCAGGGCACCGCCCCGGCCCAGAGCGCCTCGCTGGAAGACTGGCGCACCATGATCGACACCAACGTCACCGCGCTGGTCACGCTCACCCACCGCCTGCTGCCGCAGCTGGTGGCGCGCAAGGGCGCCATCATCAACATCAGCTCGGTGGCCGGCGTGTACCCCTACCCGGGCGGCAACGCCTACGGCGGCACCAAAGCCTTCGTCAGCCAGTTCTCGCTGGGCCTGCGCTCGGACCTGCACGGCACCGGCGTGCGCGTGACCACCATCGAACCGGGCATGGCCGAGACCGAATTCACCCTGGTCCGCACCCACGGCAACCAGGCCGCCTCGGACACGCTCTACACCGGCGCCAACCCGATGACCGCCGAGGACATCGCCGAGCAGATCTTCTGGGTGGCCAACCTGCCGGCGCACCTGAACATCAATCGCCTCGAACTGATGCCGGTCAGCCAGTCGTTTGCCGGCTTCCAGGTAGCCCGCGACTGATCAGGCCGCCGTCCATACCGCGAGCTCATACCCATCGGGGTCGCGGAAATGGAACCGGCGCCCGCCCGGGAAGTCGAAGGCCGGCGTGGAAATGGCCGCACCGGCCTTTTCCACCCGCGCCTGCGTGGCGTCGAGGTCATCGGCATACAGGATCACCAGCGGCCCGCCAGCGCGTACCGGCCCATCGGTGGTGAAGCCACCGCGCAGGCGGCCGTCGTTGAATTCGGTGTAGCCCGGGCCGTAATCGGTGAAGGTCCAACCGAACACCTCGCCGTAGAACGCCTTGCTGCGCGCGATGTCAGCCACGTTGAATTCGATGTTGTCGATGCGGTGGTTGTTGCCGTCTGAGCTGCCCATGCGTGTTCCGTACTGAGGGATAGGTGGATACCGTATCAAACCGCGCTGTCATTGATCACGTGGGTCGGTAGGGTGTTGAGCGGTGTCCACTCGAACTTGTGCCTGCCCAGCGCTGCCTGGATGAGTGCCATTCCCGCCGGAGTATCCAAGGACTGGGAAGCGCCAACGTGTTCCCACCCAGACGGAGCGCCGTGCCGGTGATAGGACAGATACACCGTCGAATCTTCAAACTGGCGTGACTTCCAGCTCAACATCGGCATGTCCTCGATCGGAGGTGTCAGGCCCAGCAAGCAGGCATGCAGTTCGGCCGCCTCCACATGGGTGGCGGTGTGATCAGGTGTGGTGGTCAGGAACTTGACTGCCTGCACAGCCGCGCTGTCTCCATCAGGAAACAAGTGCTGCAGGCCGGGGCGACTGAGCGGCAACAGCCTGGATCGGGCCGCCTTGAAGCGAACCCGCGATACAACCTGACCCTTGAGCTTGGCGGTAGGGAACTCGCACAGGCCTTTGCGTCCGATCACCGTGTAACGCAGTAACGCTTCCCACAGCGCCCCTTCAAGCGAATCAGCCGCATAGAACATGGCATGGGTGCCCGGCAGCGCGAAGCGAGCCCTGCTCGCAGGATTGGGCAGGGCTGCATCAAACACGCCTGGGTGAACCCGATAAAGCTCCCCGGTAGGGGGCTCGAACCAAACCGGTTCGTCGGTCAACCAAGGTGTGCCACCCGGCATCAAGGCTCCTCGCTGAACTCGGCTTTGGCCGCGGCCAACACACGATGCGGATGGGTTGCCAGCACCTCGGCGGGCGTGTGGCCATCCAGCAACACGTGGCCGGACTGAAACCATTCCACTTCGCCCCAGCCGGTACTGCGGCGATCAGTATCAAGAAATGGACCCGGCTCGTGCAGCACCTTCAGGATCTCCTCGAGGTGCATGACGGGCTGCCCATCGCGTTGGAACTGCCACTGCGGAAAGCGCCAGCTGCCACCCGGCACGGGAAGATAGACACCGAGCAGTTTTCCTGAGCGACGGTACTTGGTTGCCAGATGGCTGGCGTTCCCGGCGGACGAGCCCAGGTTGCGGCTTACCTCCGCTGCGGTTGGCCATTGACTGGCGAGTTTCATCCGGCGCGCAGCCGCGTCCTGTTCGAGCTGCTGCGGCTCCGCGTGCTCGGAAGGCTGGCCGTACACACGCCGATAGAGCTCTTCAATCGCGAACAGCCTGGCCTCTGCAACGCATGAGAAGTCGATCAGCAAGTGATCATCCGCGGCGCTGCCCCGAAGTGCTTTCAGCGAATCCTTGATCGACGTCCCGTGCATATGTCTGGCGGTACTGTCCGTGCCCAGCAGAACGTAGTGATACGTCGGCTCGCCCTCGCGAGGAAGAGGGATATTGGCATGTCTGGTGTAGTGCAAAGACATGAAGGCTGTAAGAAGGGCACTTTGGAGATGGTCGTGCGCTGTCTCGCCACGGAGATCGATGACGCGAATGACTTCCTCGCGTGCGCGCTGCGCGGCACCCAATTTGAGGGTGAGCTCCTTCATCGGCTTGATGCCGATCCTGGAGGTCAACTCGCCATTGGATTCGCTCACTTCCAGATAGGAAACGTCATGGGCGATACGCATGGGGCTCTCCGATAACCAGTGCAGTGCCGATCCCCGGAAGGGGATGCAGGAGCATAGGTTAAACCGGTTAAACCGACAATGAGCGAGGCGCTGCACCATGAAAAAAAGCCCCGCAATGCGGGGCTTTCGGGGTAACTCGCAGCCGACTGACAGTCGGCTCTAACTGTCGGCGCTACTGCGCCTTGATGGCCATCGCCTGCAACCCGGTACCGTCCAGCTTTTGCTTGGCTTCTGCCAGCTCGCCGGCGGTGCCGTACGGGCCCATGCGCACGCGGTATACGGTCTTGCCGTTGATCTGCGCCGATTCCACCCGCGCCGCCAGGCCGATCATGGCCAGCTTGGCCTTGGTGGCTTCGGCATCGCCCGATGCCCCAAAGGCGCCGGCCTGCAGGATGTAACGCACGTTGTTGGCCGGCTCTGCTGCCGCCGTAGCCGGCGCGGCCGCAGCAGGGGTTTCCGGCTTGGGCGTGGCCGCAGCCGCAACCGGCTTCGGCTGTGCAGCGGCGGCAGCCGGGCGCTCGGCCACCGGCGCTGGCAACGGGGCCGGTGCAGTGGTGGCGGTGGCTGCGGTAGCCGTTGCAGTGGTCTGTGCCGGCGTGGCCGCGGGAACCGGGCGGCCTTCCAGCGCGGCCTGCGCGCGCTGCGCTTCGGCCTTTGCCCGGCGCTGGTCTTCGGCACGCGCGCTGGCGGCCAGCTCCGCATCGGACATTTCCACTTCCTTGCCCGGAAGCAGGGTGTAGAAGTCGTACTGCGTGGCGGCGGGCTTGGCCGGCTCGGCAGGTTTGGTGGCCGCCCCCGGCTTGGGCAGTTCGGCGCCCACGTCGGTGTCCGCGTCGCTGACCGGGGCCGGCTGCGCGTTCGGGTCCGGCTGCGGGCCTACCCGCAGGAAGCCGTCGCCATCGTTCTTGAACAGGTTCGGTGCCGCCAGGAACACCACCGCGGCAATCGCCACGCCAGCCACCAGCCACACCCATCCGGGCGTGCCTTGGCTGGTGTTGCGTCGGGCCTGGGTCTTGCCGCGTCGTGCTGCCATTTACTGCTTCTCCACTGCTTACATTTTTTCCGGGGCGGAAACGCCCAGGATGTTCAGACCATTGGCCAGCACCTGGCGGGCGGCACACGCCAGCGTCAGCTTGGCATTGCGCTCGGCCTCGTCAGCCACCAGCACCTGCGTGCCGTGATACCACGTGTGGAAGGCGTGCGCCAATTCACGCAGGTACTGCGCGATCAGGTGCGGTTCCAGCGCGATGCCGGCCGCTTCCACCACTTCCGGGAAGCGCGACATTTCCACCATCAGCCACAGCGAAGGTTCGTCGTTCAGCGTCGACAGCCCGGCAAGACCCTCGGCCGGGGTGTACGACAGCCCCTTCTCCTGTGCCTGGCGCAGCAGGCTGCACACGCGGGCGTGCGCATACTGCACGTAGAACACCGGGTTGTCATTGCTTTGCTGGCGGGCCAGGTCGATATCGAAGGTCAGCTGCGAATCGGGCTTGCGCGCAATCAGGAACCAGCGGGTGGCATCGCGGCCGGCTTCCTCGATCAGGTCGCGCAGGGTCAGGTAGCTGCCGGCCCGCTTGGACAGCTTCACTTCCTCGCCGCCGCGCATCACCGTCACCATCTGGTGCAGCACGTATTCCGGCCAGCCCTTGGGAATGCCCACGTCCAGCGCCTGCAGGCCGGCGCGCACGCGCGCCAGCGAACCGTGGTGGTCCGCGCCCAGCTCGGTGATGGCGCGCTCATAGCCGCGCTGCCACTTGCTCAGATGGTAGGCCACGTCCGGCAGGAAGTAGGTGTAGGTGCCGTCGGACTTGCGCATCACGCGGTCCTTGTCGTCACCGAACTCGGTGGAGCGCAGCCACAGCGCGCCGCCTTCCTCATACGTATGGCCGGCCGCCTTGAGCTGGGCCACGGTCTCTTCGACCTTGCCATCCTTGTACAGCGAGCTTTCCAGGAAGTAGATGTCGAAATCCACTCCGAAGGCGGCCAGGTCCTGGTTCTGCTCGTTGCGCAGGTAGGCCACGGCAAATCGGCGGATCGCGTCCAGGTTGTCCGGGTCGCGCTCGCCCACCACCGCATGGCCTTCCAGCTCCACGGTGGCGCCGGCCAGGTAGGCCTTGGCCACGTCCTCGATGTAGTCACCCCGGTAGCCGCCTTCCGGCCAGCCGGCGTCATCCGGCTTGATGCCCTTGGCGCGCGCCTGGGTGGACAGGGCCAGGTTCTCGATCTGCACGCCGGCGTCGTTGTAGTAGAACTCGCGCTTGGCGTTCCAGCCGTTCACATCCAGCAGGCGGGCCAGGCAGTCGCCGATCGCCGCCGCGCGGCCGTGGCCCACATGCAGGGGGCCGGTCGGGTTGGCCGACACGTATTCCACGCCCACCGTGCGGCCGTTGCCGCTCAGGTTGTGGCCGTAATCGGCCCCGTCCTTGAGCACGCCGGCCGCTTCGCGCTGGTAGGCGCTGGGGGCGAGGTGGAAATTGATGAAGCCCGGGCCGGCGATCTCAACGCGCAGCACATCGTCGCTCTTGGGCAGCGCATCCAGCAGGGCCTGGGCCAGGGCGCGCGGGTTGCTGCGCGCCGGCTTGGCCAGCAGCATGGCGGCATTGGTGGCGAAATCACCGTGTTCACGGGTCTTCGGGCGTTCCACCACGAATTCCGGGGTCAGGGTGTCGGCCGGCAGAGTGCCGTTGGCGCGCAAGGCTTCGATGCCTTGGCTGATCAGGGCGCGGAGGAGATTTTTCACAGGGCCTGCTTTGAGACTGGAGCGGCGGAATCGGTAATTTTAGCCCAGAAGCCGCCCCGATCCATTGAACCGGGGCACAGCGGGGGCGGGAAGGCGGGCGTGGGGTGGGGCGGGAGGCCTTGGGGGGAGGGGGGCAATGAGCTGACCGGGCCGTTCAGGTGCGGGCGAACGGGTCGCGCTTGAGCCAGCCCCGTTCGGCCATGGAGACCGGCGGGCCGTCGCCCACCACCACATGGTCTACCAGCCGGACCCCGACCAGCCCCAGGGCTTCAAAGAGTTGGTAGGTGATCTCCCGGTCGGAGGCCGACGGCTCGGCCCGGCCGGACGGGTGGTTGTGGCTGACAATGACCGCTGCCGCGTTGTGCAGCAACGCCCGCCTCACCACCTCCCGCGGGTACACGGTCGCCGTGTCGATGGTGCC
>NZ_JAGXKC010000730.1:0-232 GCF_019091045.1 Stenotrophomonas sp. GbtcB23
CGGCAATTTTTTGCCCGAAGGCCCGCCCCATGCCCCGACTCCAGTCCCAGCTCCAGACCACCGCCGGGCGCCCCCGTCGTGGCCGCCTGACCTTCCCGCGCGGGACGGTGGAAACCCCGGCCTTCATGCCGGTGGGTACCTATGGGACGGACAAGGGCATCCTGCCGGAGCAGATCCGCGCCCTGGGCGCCGAGATCAGCCTGGGCCACACCTTCCATCTGTACCTGCGCCC
>NZ_JAGXKC010000731.1:0-232 GCF_019091045.1 Stenotrophomonas sp. GbtcB23
AGCGACATGGTATCCATGATCTGAACCTGATCGAGCTTTGGCAGAACCTCGATCTTTTTCTCAGTCGGATAGGGAAGCTGGAAATCATTCGCAAGCACCCAGATCGTATCGACCTGGTCGCTAGCAACTGCGCCTGCCACATTGCTGGCGAGGTTCTTGTGCACCAGGTTCCACGACGGTGAGAACGCGATGGCACCTTCGTGCCGACGCTGATGCCGTGGCGTGCCCTGCC
>NZ_JAGXKC010000732.1:0-232 GCF_019091045.1 Stenotrophomonas sp. GbtcB23
GGTTCAAGCCGCTAGGGAGTGATCCCTCGGGTTTGCGAGACCGCCCCCAGAGGCAATCCGCGTCAAACCTCGTGACACACCCAAACAGCGAAGTGCTCACAGGGTACCCTCGCGTTGAGGGCCAGCGGCTCCGATTCACTTAACCTGCAATTTTCTGCCGCGGTGGATGCACCTGGTTGGCCGCGTAGCGGGTAAGCAACCCTTCCACGTTTCTCGAGCTGAAGACGTCATC
>NZ_JAGXKC010000733.1:0-232 GCF_019091045.1 Stenotrophomonas sp. GbtcB23
GTCGATCACGCCCTCTTCGATCAGCGCCTGCAGGCTTTCGGGGGTCTTCACGTAATCTGGGTCAGGAGGGCGGCGCCAATGCGCCAACCGGCAAGGGAGGGCCGGCGACTCTCGCACCTTCGCGGCGGCCGGGCCAATTGCGCACCCCATCCCGGGTCAGCCAGGCCGGCCGGGCAGGGCTCAGGGCAGGGCCTGCTCACCGCGCCGCACCGGGTAAGGAGTGGGCGAGTCG
>NZ_JAGXKC010000734.1:0-232 GCF_019091045.1 Stenotrophomonas sp. GbtcB23
GCTTCGGAGATCGACATGAAGTCCCCGCCGGCCTTCTGCAGCTCCTTCTTGAAGGTCGTGACGACGGAAACCGAATCGAAGACGGCATCGACGGCGACCTTCGAGGTCTTCACGCCGGCCAGGATCTCCTGTTCACGCAACGGAATACCGAGCTTTTCGTAGGTCTTCAGAAGTTCGGGATCGACATCCTCCAGCGAGGTCGGACCCGTCACATTCTTCGGCGCGGCGTAAT
>NZ_JAGXKC010000735.1:0-232 GCF_019091045.1 Stenotrophomonas sp. GbtcB23
GGCAGACGATCAGGATGAAGTCGTACACGTCCTGGATCGGGGCCAGCGCGCGCTTGAGCCGCTGTTCGCGTTCGCCCTGGCCCATCAGCTGGATCTCGGCGGCGGTCAGGGCGATGTTGCCCGGCAGCAGGTCGAAGCCTTCCGGGGTGGTCACCCGGGCGGCGGCCGCGGGGCTTTCGCCCAGCAGCAGGTCGCAGGGGGAGGTGGCAACTTCGCGCCTGTCCACGCCGCT
>NZ_JAGXKC010000736.1:0-232 GCF_019091045.1 Stenotrophomonas sp. GbtcB23
CCGCCGACCGCAGCGCTGCGCGTGCCATCCTGCCGTCCCGTGCCGGCGCTGATGTGGTGCTGGCCATGCCCTACCCTCCCAGGTTGATTGGGGGGCAGTGTGCAGGAGGCGGACAAGGCTGTCAGTCACCTATTGGTAGCAACCCGATGTCACCAACGCGGCCGGACCGCGGCGTCTCCACCCACGGTCGTGGCCTACCGGCCAGGGCCCCGCGCGCACCGGTCGGGTAGCC
>NZ_JAGXKC010000737.1:0-232 GCF_019091045.1 Stenotrophomonas sp. GbtcB23
TCCCGGTAACGAGATCAAGATTCTATCCCTTCAGGAGCTCAAGCCGCTCGGTGTCATCACCGGGGGCGGGACACCCGTAACATGGTCACTTCAGGCGGTCGAGGGAGCGCTGTATGTGCGTGGGGAAAGGGATAGCCTTTACGGTCACCACAAAATGCTGTTCGGTTTTGCAAAACCCGATGGCTTCTTTGTCAATGCCGTTATCGAGACGCAGGGGCGAGAGCAGGAGCTT
>NZ_JAGXKC010000738.1:0-232 GCF_019091045.1 Stenotrophomonas sp. GbtcB23
TGCCCCTGCCAAAGGCAGCCGTAGCCAGCGTCACGGATCTCGGTTTCAGGAAACGCATCCTGGCTGGCCTTGAGCTCCTGCGGCGCCCCGATGTCGGGTTCCTCTTTCTCCAGCCACGCCACCAGGTGCGGAAGCCGCGTCTTGATGCCGTTGACGTTGAAGGTGGCAATCCGGAGGCGCCTGCGACGGGCCGTGGCGTGCTCCAGCAGGAGGGAGTCGCCAGTATTCCCGG
>NZ_JAGXKC010000739.1:0-232 GCF_019091045.1 Stenotrophomonas sp. GbtcB23
CCCATGGGCCGGCAACGCCCGCCCCATGCGGCGCCGGCGGCAGCACCAGGATCGGCGGCAGGGTTACGCCGGTGAGGCGGGCGTTGGCGATGACGCCCTTGGCGGCCGGCGGCGCAGCGCCGCCCAGCCCCGTCCCCGGGCTGCCACCGGCAGCGGCGGGCTTGGCGCGGCGCGGGCGCCCTACCAGCATGGCCGCCAGGCCCCCGGCCGGGCCGGCGGACAACGGCAGCGG
>NZ_JAGXKC010000074.1:0-6584 GCF_019091045.1 Stenotrophomonas sp. GbtcB23
GCCATGAATGGAATGCACGCATTCACGAAGAAAATTCGTTCTTGATGCGCGTGCTGGCGCAGCCGAAAATCTGGGTGATTGGAGGCGAGCAGGAACTCAGCGCTGCACAACATGGCGGGGCCAGGTAAATCACTCAGCATGGATCCGCCAGACACGCGCGAAATTGGCGGACTGCTGCGGTCTGGCAAAGCGCGTCTTCTGGATGCGCGCCGCACGGAACTCTCCTTGGAGAGTCGTTTCGATCTAGCCTACAACGCAGCGCACGCGCTATGCCTGGCAGCGTTGCGTCGGCAAGGTTTTCGCCCGGCACACCGTTATCTCGTGTTCCAGCTCCTTCCGCACACGCTTGGAATGGGAGCCGGGGTCTGGCGCGTTCTCGACAAATGCCACCAGCAGCGGAACATTGCAGAGTACGAGGGTCACCTCGATGTGACCGAACGGTTGGTACTCGACTTGATCGAGGCATGTGACGCGGTGCGATCCGCTTTGGAATGAAGAAGGGGCCGGTGCAAACGCGACCCAATTCCAAGCGCGCCCACCGATGCGGTCAGCGCATCTCGAACGAAGACTGCAGCGGAATAGTTACGTTGCGCAGCGTGTCGCGCACGTTGATCGCCACTGTCCAAGTCCCCTTGGGGTCGCCCGCTTCAGCAGTGAACTTCATTCCCACCGAAGACAGATAGACACTGTTGGGATCGGTATCGAGCTGGGTAACGAAGCAGGGCAGGTCGTGCTCGTCGCCGCTCAGGCTGCCGTCGGGACGGGTGATCCGCAGGTCGCAGCGCACCTGCGCCATGCCGGCGGCGTCCAGCTTCGGGTTGGTCAGGAAGGACAGGATGTAGAGCGAGCCACCTTCCTTGACCTCGGTGGCCAGTTCGAAGCGCGGCACCCCGTTGACCGGGTTTTCCCACTTCTGTTGCCATTCCGGGTCCGCGGTAACCACCATCGACGCCGAGAAGCCTTCGCTGGATTTCGCCGAAGACGTATCAGGCAGGGCGTTTCCCTGGCCATCGTGGAGTGCCGTCTGCGCCGGTGCGGACAACGGCATCAGCAGGGCCAACAAGACCAGCGTGCGTGCAGATTTCATGTAAGTGGTTCCCCTGTCCGCATCCTGCGGTGATGCGCGAGTATCGCCCATCCACCGCGCAGGCCGTCAAGGCGGTGCCGGGCCAAACCCTGCATCGGGTCAGGGCGGCCGCTTACCCAGGCGCGGTAGTGGTGCGCTGGCGTACGCGTTGGTGATGCGGAAACCTGTTTCGATTTCAGGTCCATGCGTCAATGTGCGTGGCACCTGTACTGGCGGTTGTTTGGGAACCAACCCTACCGGGATGCCTTGGAGGCCTTCTTCGCCGGCCGTTTCTTGCCGCCGCCATCCTGCTTGTTCACGGTCGCCCAGGCGATGCGTTCGGCGGCTTCGTCGCTGCGACCCTCGGCTTTTTCGCTTTCCTCGATGTGCTCGGCCTGGCGCTTCTGCTTGTCGGTGTAGCTGGATTTGTCTCCGCGGGGCATGGGAATCGTCCTCTCTTCAGGGAGCAGCGGACCAGCGGTCCGCTCTACACGTTGCCCGGCAGGAGCGGATCCACTGTCCGCTCCTGCCGGCACGGGTCAGGCGAGGGTGCGGACCTTGGGTTCGCGCGCCCACTGGCGGGTGGCGGCGGCGGCAATGAAGCCCTTGGCATCTTCGGCTTCCACCACGCCATTGTCTTTGCCAACGCGCGCCGTCTTGAGCAGCTGCTGGGCGCCGTCATCGGCGGCGATGGCCTTCAGGTGCGCCCAGGCGTCTGCGGCGAAATCGATCGCGGCCGATTCCTTGCTCAGGCGCTTGGCGGCGTCGGCGCTCAGTACGATCGCCACTGCGTCGAACACCACCGAGGGCGTGCCGGCCAGCTGGCCGTCCGCAGGCTGCAGTCTGCCGTCGCTCAGCTTGCCGCCGCCGACCTTGGGCGCGACCAGCTTCACCTTCGCGCCGGCTTTCTCGGCTGCTTTGCGCAGGTTTGCGATCAACCCCGCGTCGGAGCCCTCGTCGAACAGGATGCCGATGCAGCGGCCCTTGAGCAGGTCCTTGGTGCGGCCGATGATGCGCACTTCCGGCGCCTTGGGCAGGTCCTTGGCCGGAGTGGCGGTAGGGGCAGGGGCGGGCAGGGCGGGCATCGCCAGGCCGTCGGCAACGCGCTTGGCCAACGACTCGTCGATGTTGCGCAGGTGGCTCACCGTGCGCTCGCGCACGGGTACCGTTTCCACCTTGGACAATTCAAACACCAGCGCAGAGGCCAGGTGCGCCTGCTCCGCCGCCTCCAGGCTGCGGAAGAACATGCGCGCCTGGCTGTAGTGATCGGCGAAGCTGGCAGCACGTACGCGCCCTTTGCGACCATCATCGGCCGGCGTGGCATGGGTGGGAAAGCCATCAGCGGTCTCGCGCGGGCTGTCGCCCTGCAGGGAGCTGGGGTCATATGCTACCCGGCCCTTGGGGATGTTCATCTGCATATGGCCGTCGCGTTGATGGTTGGCGAACGGGCACTTGGGTGCGTTGACTGGAATCTGGTGGAAGTTCGGCCCACCCAGGCGGCTGAGCTGGGTGTCCAGGTACGAGAACAGCCGTCCCTGCAGCAGCGGGTCGTTGCTGAAATCGATGCCGGGCGGCACGTTGGCCGGGCAATAGGCGACCTGCTCGGTTTCGGCGAAGAAGTTGTCCGGCCAGCGGTCCAGCACCATCCGGCCGATCACGGTCAGCGGCACCAGCGATTCGGGAATGATCTTGGTCGAATCCAGGTGGTCGAACGGGAACGCCTCGGCTTCTTCTTCGGTGAACAGCTGCACCGCCAGCTCCCATTCGGGGAAGTCACCGGCAGTGATCGCCTCGAACAGGTCGCGGCGGTGGAAATCGTTGTCCGCCCCCTGCAGCTTCACCGCCTCGTCCCACACGGTGGACTGCACCCCAAGCTTGGGCCGCCAGTGGAACTTCACGAAGGTGGATTCGCCGGCATCGTTCAACAGCCGGAAGCTGTGGATGCCGAAGCCTTCGATGGTGCGAAGCGAACGCGGAATGGTGCGGTCGCTCATCGCCCACATGATCATGTGCATCGATTCGGGCATCAGCGAAACGAAATCCCAGAACGTGTCATGGGCGCTGGCGGCCTGCGGGAACGCGCGGTCCGGTTCCATCTTGACCGCGTGGATCAGGTCGGGGAACTTGATCGCGTCCTGGATGAAGAACACCGGGATGTTGTTGCCGACCAGGTCCCAGTTGCCCTCGGGCGTGTAGAACTTCACCGCGAAGCCGCGCACATCGCGCGGGGTGTCCACGGAACCGGCACCACCGGCGACGGTGGAGAAACGGGTGAACACGGGCGTGCGGACGCCTACTTCGGTGAGCACGCGCGCACGGGTGAATTCCTCCAGCGAACGGGTAAGTTCGAAATAGCCGTGCGCAGCGCTGCCGCGCGCGTGCACGATGCGCTCGGGAATGCGCTCATGGTCGAAGTGGGTGATCTTCTCGCGCAGGATGAAGTCTTCCAGCAACGTCGGCCCGCGCGGGGTGTCGCGCAGCGAGTTCTGGTTGTCCGCCACCGGGATGCCCTGGTTGGTGGTCAGTGCCGGATGGCCACCGCCGGCCTGCTGGTGAAGTTCGTCGCCTTCGCCACGGCGATCGGCGGGAGGGGCGGATTTGGTGCGGGGCTTGCTGGTGGCCATCAGGCGACTCCGGGCTGGCAGGGGGGATGCAACGCCTCACAGTGGCGGGCGGGGCGTTAATCGCCGGTCGGAGAACCCGGTCGCGCATGCACCTGCGCTTCACGCCGGCAACCAGGCAGGTATCCTTGGTGGCGTGTCCATCCTCCTGCCATCCCCGCATGCGCGTTGAACCTGCCGACATCGAAGCCCTGTTCGATGCGATTCCCGATGTGCTGTTCTTCATGAAGGACCGCGACGGGCGCTACACGCATATCAACCAGACCATGCTGCGCCGTCTGGGGCTGAAGTCGCGCAAGGAAGTGATCGGGCGCACCGCTGCCGAGATCTACCCCACGGGGCTGGGCGCGGACTACGCCACCCAGGATGCGCAGGTGCTGGCCGGCAAAGTGATCGAGAACCTGATGGAGCTGCACCTGTTCGCCAACCGCGAGCCGGGCTGGTGCCTAACCTGCAAGCGGCCGCTGCTGGTGGACGGGCAGATCCGAGGGCTGATCGGCATCTCCCGCGACCTGGGGCAGAAAGACAGCCTGGGCACCCAATACGAACAGCTGCGGCTGGCGCTGGCCCACCTGAACGCGCATTACGCCGAGAACGTGCGCATGCAGACCCTGCTGGATATCACCGGGTTTTCGCTGTCCAAGCTGGAGCGCACCTTCCGCAGGGTGTTCCAGATGACCCCGCAGCAGGTACTGACCCGGCTGCGCATCCAGATGGCGGTGCATCTGCTGCATGGCAGCGACACCATCGCCAGCATCGGCCAGGCCTGCGGGTTTACCGACCAGAGCGCGTTCACCCGCAAGTTCAAGGCCGAGGTCGGGGTGTCGCCGCGGGCCTATCGCGCCCAGATCGCAGAGCGCGCAGAGCCCTGACTACAGGGGCAGGGGCGCTGCCCCTATCCCGTCCGCCGGCCGGACAAGGTATGGTGTCGCACCTGTTGCCCGCCAATCGATTCCGATGCCCGCATCCCAGACTCCGGCCTCCGCCGCCGCACCCGCCGACACCCGCCTCGGGAGCTCGCTCAAACCCCGCCAGCTGATCATGATGGGCCTGGGCAGCGCCATCGGCGCCGGCCTGTTCCTGGGCTCCGGGGTGGGCGTACAGGCGGCCGGGCCGGCCGTGCTGCTGTCCTACCTGGTGGCCGGTGCGCTGGTGATCATCGTGATGAACGCGCTGGGCGAGATGGCCGCGGCCAAGCCGACCAGTGGCGCGTTCTCGGTGTACGCCGCCGACGCCATGGGCGCCACCGCCGGTGCCACGGTGGGGTGGCTGTGGTGGGTGCAGCTGGTGATCGTGATCGCTGCCGAAGCGGTCGGTGCGGCGGGCCTGCTGGCCACGGTGTGGCCGGTGATCCCGGTACCGATGGCGGCGCTGGCATTCATGCTGTTCTTCACCGCGATCAACCTGCTGGGAGTGAAGAACTTCGGCGAATTCGAGTTCTGGTTCGCCATCCTCAAGGTGGCCGCCATCATCGGGTTCATCCTGATCGGCGTGGCGCTGCTGATGGGCTGGCTGCCGGACGTGGCGTCGCCGGGCCTGAGCAACTTCACCCAGCATGGCGGTTTCGCCCCCAACGGGCTGGCCGGGATCGGTGCCGCGCTGCTGGTGGTGGTGTTCGCCTTCGGCGGTACCGAAATCGTGGCAGTGGCCGCGGCCGAAACCGAGGACCCCGAGCGCAGCATTGCCCGTGCCATCCGCACCGTGGCCTGGCGCATCCTGGTGTTCTACATCGGCTCGCTGAGCGTGATCATCGCCGTGGTGCCGTGGACCAGCGAAGCGCTGAAGTCGCCGTTCGCCGCGGTGCTGCAGGTGGCCAACATTCCGGGGGCGGCCACGGCCATCACCCTGATCGCGGTGATCGCACTGTTGTCGGCGCTCAACGCCAACCTGTATGGCGCCTCGCGCATGATGTATTCGCTGGCGCGCCGCCGCGAAGCCCCGGCGGTGCTGGGCTGGACCGACCCGCGCCACGTGCCGATCATCGCGGTGCTGGCCAGCGTGCTGTTCGGCTTCGCCGCCACGGTGATGGAGCTGGTGTTCCCGGACAAGGTGCTGCCGGTGCTGCTGAACATCGTGGGCTCCACCTGCCTGCTGGTGTGGACGATTTCGCTGCTGTCGCAGCTGATCCTGCGCCACCGCGCCAACCGCGACGGCACCCGCCTGCCGTTCCGCATGGCCGGCTACCCGTACCTGACCATGCTCGGTCTGTGCGTGCTGGCACTGATCTTCGGCCTGCTGCTGTCCGAAGCGCATACCCGCGTACAGTTCCTGTCGATGGCCGCGTTGACCGCCATCATCGCCATCACCAGCGAAGTCACCCGCCGCGTGCGCCGTAACCGCCAGCGCGATTGAATCTGATGGGAATTGCGTGAAACGAAAACGGCCCGCTTTCGCGGGCCGTTTTCGTTTCAACCAGGCGGGAAGATCAGACCTCCACGCCTCCTTGTAGCAGCGGGTCGAGTGAACCGACCTGCCCACGGAGCGGCGACTAAGCCACCCCCCGACCTTGCTGCGTACGGGTGATGCTAGTCATACCATTCCATTGCGGTCTTCTCCATGATCTTCAGGGTGTAACTCCGGAACTCGTTGCTGACGTACCCCTCGATCTCGGCGGCTGCATCCGCCGTGTTCGAGATTCCCGCAGTCATAAGGGTTCGAATCTGCTCGGCCACCGATGGTGATGTTTCGTCCATCCACTCGCTGATGTTATCGGCGACGTGCTCGCGGGAGGCGCTCATCAGGTCGTGATGGTCCAGATCGTTGTCATACCCTGCTCTGCCAATATCCTTGCAGGTGTAGTAGGCATTGCTCCTTTGATAAATCTACTCAGTGTCCTCGTATACATCGTTGCAGAACTGCCTGGCTAGTTCATCAACTTGATCCAGCACAGGCTGTGC
>NZ_JAGXKC010000740.1:0-232 GCF_019091045.1 Stenotrophomonas sp. GbtcB23
GATGCATGGTTGGTGGCGTATCGAGCCTCCGGCCAGAGCGATTATGGGAGCCTGCGCCTTCGGCGGGCGCCTACGCGGCGCCTCTCTCCTGCATCCGGGCCGAATTCTAGCAGCCAGCGCGCCCGTGCCGGTGGATAATCCCGCTATGCCCGCTGAACCCTCCCCCTGGTATGTCTATCTGCTGGAATGCCGCAACGGCAGCTAGTACGCCGGCATCAGCAACGACGTGGAC
>NZ_JAGXKC010000741.1:0-232 GCF_019091045.1 Stenotrophomonas sp. GbtcB23
TTTTCCCTACCCGCCCGAACGAGGTCCGTCGACAGGAAGTAGCTAGCGCATTGCATTTCCAGTATGTTTTGGGGGACAGAACCTTGGCTGCCGTTTTCCCGTAAGGGTCTGTTAACCTTAAAGAGCTTGCCCAATGGCCAGAATCGAGGCTTATTGTAACAGCGGTTGAAAAAGGGTTTTGCCGCGTTGAACCGCTGTTACTGAAATTTGGGTCAAACATGAAAACCAAAGC
>NZ_JAGXKC010000742.1:0-232 GCF_019091045.1 Stenotrophomonas sp. GbtcB23
GACCCAAGATTATGGGGACCAACGGGCTTTCGTTGAGCGGGAACTGCCCGTAAACCGCCACGTGATAACCATGGGCAATCTTGGCAAGCAGTCTCACGAACGCCCAGATGTCCATTCGATCCTCAATTCGCATGCATTTGGCAATCCAATCTCGAACGAGGCGCCCTTCACCCATTCCAAAGTGCAGGGTGTCGATCGCCATTATCTCCATATTCTGGGCGTGAGGGTCCAA
>NZ_JAGXKC010000743.1:0-232 GCF_019091045.1 Stenotrophomonas sp. GbtcB23
AATCCCCGAATGGGAGCAAGTGCTTTCCGCCGGTGCGGTTTGCCTCATCATGCTGATGGCCGCTAGCGCATATGGCTATGCCGCCAACTGGCGCACCGAATGGGTGGCCTATGACGACGAGGCGCTGGCGCTACTCGGCATCAAGCCCGGGGAGAAGGTCGCGGGCTTCATCCATATCGGTTCGAGCGATTTCCCGACACCCGACCGGCCGCGGCCGGAGCTGTCGCAGATC
>NZ_JAGXKC010000744.1:0-232 GCF_019091045.1 Stenotrophomonas sp. GbtcB23
TCGACAACGGTCCGGGCGTTCCGACCGATCTCCTGCCGCATCTCTTCGATCCCTTCATCACCACCAAGACCAACGGCTCCGGCCTTGGCCTTGCGCTGGTCGCCAAGAACATTGGCGCCCATGGCGGCATCGTCGAATGCGACAGCCAGGCGCGCCGCACCACGTTACGAGTTCTGATGCCCTTGCCCAAGGAAGAGGCCGGCGACGGTCGTACCTTGCACTTCACAGGAAA
>NZ_JAGXKC010000745.1:0-232 GCF_019091045.1 Stenotrophomonas sp. GbtcB23
GTTGCTGTCAGAACCCCCGGAGACTTCCACGCCGGCTTTCTGGAAGACGTCGGCTGCCGCCGGATCGACGCGCGCGGCAATGAATGACGTCTTGCCGTCCTGCGGCGCCTTGAAGCGGCCCTCGATCATGGTCTCCGTCAGCGTGACGGGCTGGATCTTGCCGTCAGGGGCCATTGCATCAGGTCGGTGTTGCTGGCCTGCATCGTGTCGCGATACCCCAGCCAGGGCTGAA
>NZ_JAGXKC010000746.1:0-231 GCF_019091045.1 Stenotrophomonas sp. GbtcB23
GACATTCGATCTGATCTGCCCGGACGTGCGGGCGCCGGAAACGATGGTCATCGCGGCCGGATGGGCGAGGGGGAATTGCAGGGCGGCGGCCTGCAGCGAGACGCCTTCTTCCTCGCAGGCCGTGCGCAGCACGTCGACCCGGGCCAGCACATCCGCCGGCGCATCGGCATAGTTGAATTTCCTGTTGCCGGCGAGCAGGCCGGAATTGAACGGCCCGGCAATGACGATGCC
>NZ_JAGXKC010000747.1:0-231 GCF_019091045.1 Stenotrophomonas sp. GbtcB23
AGGCTCCCGGCCAGGTACTCGCCCCGATACAGCTGCGCCGATTCGGACTCCAGCCCGCCCTGCCAGTATGCCTTCAGGCCGGCCAGCTCCGGGTCGTGCAGTGTCTCCAGGAAGTCGGTGCCGGTCAGGTGGGTGGCCAACTCATCCCCGCGCGGCAGCAGGGTCAGGTCCAGCGCCTGGGTGTTGCCGCTGGAGCGGTGGCGCGGCCCCAGCCGGGCCACGTTGCCCCCC
>NZ_JAGXKC010000748.1:0-231 GCF_019091045.1 Stenotrophomonas sp. GbtcB23
CGTGGCGCGTGTGTGCCGTTACCTGTACCGCGTTCCCCTGCTGCTGGTCCACCTGCTGCTGGTCCTTCCGCTGCTCCTGATCGGCATGCTGCCGCCGTGGGGCAACCTGCGCGTGGGCGGGCGTACGCTGGTGCACCTGCTGGTGAATGCCTGGTCGGGCGGGTTGATGTGGATCTTCGGCTTCCGCCTGCACCGCATCGGCACGCCGATGCCGGGCGCGGTGCTGTTCGT
>NZ_JAGXKC010000749.1:0-231 GCF_019091045.1 Stenotrophomonas sp. GbtcB23
CTTCACCCTGGAAGAGCGCGTGGCGACGTATTTCTCGCAGCTGCCCGAACGCACCTCGGCGGCCCTGCTGGGGGTGGACAACCGCACGCTGGAGGCGCGCGCCTACGTCGGGTCGGTGGCGTACGGTGACAGACAGCGGCTGGGTCACGTGGACATGGTCCAGGCCTGGCGTTCGCCCGGCTCCACGCTCAAGCCGTTCCTGTATGGCATGGCCATCGACGACGGCCTGAT
>NZ_JAGXKC010000075.1:0-6518 GCF_019091045.1 Stenotrophomonas sp. GbtcB23
GGCGCGCCATTGTGGGCCGACAGATCCTGCCCAGCTATATCGGACAGGCACTTTTGTGAGGCGTACCGCGTATGTTCCATGATCAACGCCGAGCGACCTGCAAACCGTTTCCCGCCGAAGCGCTTCGAGCCTATGACCATTCCCAGCTCAAAGGGCATGTTGAAGCGCGGCAGCTCGTTGAAGGCATCCAGCTGGACTGCGGATAGATCATGAATACTGTATTGCGACTCTCTGATCAGGCGGGTGATCTTATCCATTCGAACTTCAGAGCCATCCCCAGCCTCCAGCGCCGATCGAGGCAAGAACCCACATAAAAGCACCGTAAAGATCGCGCATTGGAACAGGGGCCGGAAGTCATCGGTGAATGGGCAG
Source organism: Stenotrophomonas sp. GbtcB23 (assembly GCF_019091045.1). Taxonomy (NCBI): domain Bacteria; kingdom Pseudomonadati; phylum Pseudomonadota; class Gammaproteobacteria; order Lysobacterales; family Lysobacteraceae; genus Stenotrophomonas; species Stenotrophomonas sp. GbtcB23. Next base: position 373 of record NZ_JAGXKC010000075.1, read on the forward strand.
TTGATGAAGACGTGGTTCGCGCAGTTCGCGTCAATCCCTGACGTAATCATAATTCCGACTATTTCTTTTTCATGACTGAGAAGACAGCACTGATTCGCTGCGCTTTGGTCAGGCTGCATCCATAGACGCGGAATTTTCTCAGAGGGAACGTGCTGGTGTGTCCTCGCACTGGCCCGGCCAGTTCAAGAGAGGATTTCGGCGCCGAGGCCTTTCGCCTTGACGCCGGCGCTTCCGCGCGCGCCTTGGCACCTGACGTAGAAGGCGCTGCAGTCGCTTCGCGTGCAGCATGCTTTGCTCTGCGGGCAGTTGCACTCGCAGATGACGATTGGGTGGTCGGACTACCTGATGTCTTTGTCATTGTTCGCCCTGCTTCGGCGTGTAAGCCGAGGTTTTTCGTTCCGAGAATTGTACGTTCACCTGTAGCGATTCGGATCGCGAGATCGCTGTAATGTGCGGCTAGTCTCAGCTATGAACGATGCTGGTAGTGTTCATTGCCTATCAAGATGGACTGGAGTGCGCACAGCCTTTCGATACGCCACTGATGGCATGTCGGTTACGCCAGCTTGATCAACCGAGAGGATGATGACGCCCGGCTTTGTCTCAACATACAACCGGGTACCCGGTTCGATGCCGAGAGCGTGAATCCATAGCCCGCGCAGCTTCAGGCAAGGAATGGGTGGGCAGCCGGGAAACGTCACCAGGCCATCGTGATGGAGCGCGTTGGTCATGACGCTCTTGGGCTTGCGCCACCAGAGCTTTTGACTGGCGACTGCGCTGGAAGATGCGTCGGTGGAATGGCTGGACATGGTGGAACCTCCGTTAGGGAACTTCCCTCGCCGGGATGGCGAGGGAGTCGGGAGGTTAAGAACCGCGTAAGCCGGCGCGACGTATTTCCGCGAAGGTGTTGTATTTCGTCACCCTCCCGACATGGCACGTCCAAACTGCATCGTCTTACGGGAGTTCTTACGCTCCGAGGTTCAACCATGTCGCGGACGTGAGCATAGCGGAAGATGTTTTGATCTTTCGATTGGCCGCGTTTGATCGGCACCATCTATACGTGGCATGGAATGGGCCGTTTGCGCGCAATTCCGTGCGGTGCGGCGTGTTTTCTTCGGCACCGGATCACAAGTGCGACGTTCAACGCGTCACAGGCGTGCATTGCGGGAATTCCGAACGCGTGACGCATTCGGCGCACGGTGCGCGATCAAGCGCGCGTCAGCGCAATCCAGCGGTAGCCCACGTAGACGCCAACCGCGACGACCGGCCCAAAGCTCATCCACAGCGGCAGCTTGAGCACGAAGACCATGATGCTGCCGGCAGCCAGCGCCAGGATCGACAAACCGATCACCCAGGCATTGAACACAGCCGTATCCGCTGCATCCTCACTCCACGAGTTCGCCCCCCGACCATTCGCAGCGCGCTGCCGGCGAAGCACCCAGATGTCGGTCACGAAATCGACAATGCCTTCCAACAGGTCACCGATGAAGCCAGACATGGTCAATCCTTGGACGGCAGGCTGAATACGCCGATCTTCAAGGCTGCCCACTGGCCCGTCAAGTGCCCCACCGGGGCAGGCGTACACCCACCTGCCCCGGGCCTCCCCCGCCGTTGTGTCAGGGGCTGTCGCGGCGGATGCCCAGCGCGACGGCTTCGGTATAGGAAATCTTGAGCAGGTCGCCGCGCTTTACGCTGGGCAGCTTGGCCCGCAGGTCCTCGCGCTCCACCGCGATGATCTGGGTGTTGCCGCGCGGCCCTCGCAGCGCAATGGTGTTGGCCACCGGGTCCACGGCCGCCACCTCGGTGACGATCTCGATGGTGTTCGAACGCGCCCCACCCGGCGTGGCGCCGCGGATCGGCACGGTACCGGCCTGCGATCTGGTCACGCCGACCGGCGCGCTGCCTGCCGGCTGCAGGTCCAGGGCGACGGCGGCCTGGTAATCCAGGGTGACCTTGTCGCCCACCTTCAGCTGGTTGAAGTTGCGCACGTCGGCGCCGGCGATGAAGTCCAGGCTGCCTCCGTCGGCACCGGTGACCGTCACCGCGCGGGTGCGGGCATCGATGGCGGTGATCTGTCCCTGCAACGTCACCCCGGCAGAAGCCGCTGTCATGGGGCCCGGCAACGCCCGGGGCGCAGGCGCTGAAGGTTCAGCAGGCGGCGGAGTGCTTTGGCACCCGCTGGTGGCGAGCGCTGCAACGATGAGCGTGACGGAAGACGAACGTGCCAGGAAGCGCATGTGACTCTCCAGAACAGGGCGGGCGGCGGATGCAGTGCTATTGCATCAGCTGCCCTCCCCCTGCGCCCCCGTACAACTACTGTGCCCTGTCCAGAAAACATACCGTTTCCGGGCGAGGGCTCAGCTCCTGCGCATCAGGATCATCTTTTCCTGCGACATATCCCGCATCGTGTACGGGATGCCGCCGGTGCCATAGCCCGATTCCCGGCGGCCGGCAAACGGCATCCAGTCGGTGCGGAAGGCGGTGGGGTCGTTGATCATCACGGCCGAGGCATCCAGACGGTTGGCCGCGCGCATGGCCACGTCGATATCCTGGGCGAAGATGCTGGCCTGGAACGCGGTGGGCAGCGAGTTGGCGCGTGCGATGGCCTCGTCCAGCTCGCTGTAGCGATACACCGCCACCACCGGCCCGAAGATCTCCTGCGTAGTGACTCTCGCGTCATCGGCAGGATTGAGCAGCACGGTGGGCTGCAGCGTGGTTTCGGAAAGGCGCTTGCCACCGGTGGCGAGGGTCGCCCCACCCTTTACCGCCTCATCGATCCATTCGGCCACCCGGTCGGCTTCGCGCGGCTGGATCAGCGGACCTACCTCGGTGTCCTTCAGGGTGGGGTCGCCGGTGCGCAGCTTCTCCACACGTGCGATGAGGGCTTCGGTGAAGTCCTCGGCAATGTCGTTGTGCACGAAGATGCGCTGGGTGGACACGCACACCTGGCCGGCGTGGTAGTAGCCGCCTTTGACGATGGGCTCGATGATCCTGGACAGGTCCGCGCTGCGGTCCACGATGGCCGGTGCCACGCCGCCATGTTCCAGCGCCGAGCGTGCACCATGGGCCAGCTTGGCGTGCAGCGACCAGCCCACCCGCGCCGAGCCGATGAAACTGAGGAAGGCCACGCGCTTGTCGGTGGCCAGCGCTTCGGCCAGTTCGTTGCCTTCCGGAATGAAGCTCTGGCACCACGGCTCCGGCAGGCCGGCCTCGTGGACCATCGCCACGAACTCCAGGCAGGACAGCGGCGTGGTCGAGGCCGGCTTGATGATGACCGGGCACCCCACTGCGATGGCGGGGGCAACCTGGTGGACGATGAGGTTCAGCGGGTGGTTGAACGCCGAGATGGCGGCGACGATGCCGAGCGGCTCTTTGGTCGTGAACGCCCAGCGGTTCTCCGCCGCTGCCGACAGACCCATCGGGATTTCGCGGCCGGCGAAGTTGCGCAGTTCATCTGCAGCGTTGTGCACGCCATCGATGGCGCGGTTGGTTTCGACAATGGCATCGGGCAGCGGCTTGCCGCCTTCGCGCGCGATCTGCATGGCCAGGTGGTCACGCTTGGCTTCCATCAGCGCTGCCAGCCTGCGCAGGATGGCAATGCGCTGGTGCGGCTTGAGCCAGCCGTCGCGGTCCTTGAACACGCGTTCGGCATTGCCGAGCTTGCGCTCCAACGCGGCGGCGTCATCGAACGGAACGTCCTGGATGGGGGCGCGGTCGAAGGCTTGTACTACGGTCAACATGTGGGATTCCTTGTATTCAGTGGTCAACGGTGGCGGTTACGCGCAGCCCACATCGGGGGTGCGGTTGCGCAGCTCGTCGACCAGTACGCGGGTGTTTTCGGAGTAGTCGATCGGCACGTCCAGCAGGTGCACGCCACCGCCGGCAAAGGCGGCTTCGATCGTGGGCACCAGCGCTTCCACCGAGGTCACCCGACTGCCCTTGGCACCATAGGCTTCGGCGTAGCGCACGAAATCCGGATTGCCAAAGCGCATGCCGAAATCTTCAAAGCCATCCACCGCCTGCTTCCAGCGGATCATGCCGTAGGCGCTGTCATTGAGGATGATCACCACCAGGTTCAGGCCCAGGCGCACGGCGGTTTCCATCTCCTGCGAGTTCATCATGAAGCCGCCATCGCCGCACACGGCCAGCACGCGCCGGTCGGGGTACAACATCGAGGCCATCATTGCCGACGGCAGGCCTGCGCCCATGGTCGCCAGGGCGTTATCCAGCAGCAAGGTGTTGGCCACGTGGGTGCGGTAATTGCGGGCGAACCAGATCTTGTACATGCCGTTGTCGAGACAGACGATGCCGTCTTCCGGCATGGCCTCGCGCACGTCGTGCACCAACCGCTGCGGGGTGACCGGGAAACGGTCCTCCTCGGCACGGTCGTTGAGGCGCGACAGGATCTTCTGGCGCAGGTCGACCATGCCCTGGTCTTCGGACACCTTGCCTTCCAGCCGCTCGGCGAGGCCATCCACGGTGGCGCCGATGTCTCCGATCACCTCGATATCCGGGTGGTAGACCTGTTCGACCGTGGCGGACTGGAAGCCGATATGGATCACCTTGGGCCCGCCCTTGCCCTTCATCAGGAACGGGGGCTTCTCAACGGTGTCGTGGCCGATGGCGATGATCAGGTCGGCGCGCGCCACGGCCTCGTGCACGTAGTCGCCTTCGGAAAGCGCAGCGGTGCCCATATAAAGGTTGGAGCCGCCGGTCACCGCGCCCTTGCCCATCTGGGTGTTGAAGAACGGCAGCCGGGTGCGCGCCACGAACGTGGAGAGCGATTCGGTCAGCCAAGGGCGACTGCAGGCCGCGCCGATCATCACCAGCGGACGCTTGGCGGCCAGGATCGCTTCCGCGGCCCGGTCGAGCGCGGCGGCGTGGGCGATGGGGCGCTCCAGCGGGTGGACCGGAATGACTGGAACGTCGTCCACTTCCTCGCCAGCGATGTCCTCTGGCAGCTCCAGATGGACCGGGCCCGGCCGCTCTTCCATTGCCACGCGGAAGGCATCCCGCACGGTGGCCGGGATGGCGGCCGCGCTGACGATCTGCCGGGTCATTTTCGTGAGCGGCTTCATCGAGGCCACGATGTCCACGATCTGGAACCGGGCCTGCTTGGCGCTCATCACCGCCTTCTGGCCGGTGATCAGGATCATCGGCCAGGCGCCCAGGTGGGCGTAAGCCGCGCCCGTGGAGAAGTTCAGCGCGCCAGGGCCGAGGGTGGCCAGGCAGACGCCCGGCCTGCCGGTGAGGCGGCCGTGGGTGGCGGCCATGAAGGCGGCCGCCTGTTCGTGCCGGGTGAGGACCAGCTCGATGCTGGAGTTGCGAAGGGATTCCAGGAAGTCGAGGTTTTCCTCGCCCGGAACGCCGAAGATGCGGTCCACGCCCTCGTTTTCGAGTGCGGCGACCAGCAGGTCTGAGCCCTTGGGCATTGCGTCGATCCTTACGGTGGTGAACTCTGGGGAGTTCGGTGCCATGGGGAAACGTGATGTGCGACGACTATACGCCCGGGGCCGTGTATGACCGTCTGAATGACGGTGTCACGACGCAGGATGGTGAGGTCCATCCCCGGGGGGTTGTTTTTCAGCTGCCCAGCGCCGCAGGTCTGATTAATTGACGCGACGCTCACAGGCTTCGGCGCGGTGCGGTCACACAGACTTCGGTAGCGTTGCGCGTACACCTGCCGGGACACCCCCCCATGCCTTACGCAAGCGCTTTTCCAGCCGTACAAGGCTCGCTTCTGGTCGTTGAAGACGACCGCGAGCTGGCGGGACTGATGCAGGACGTACTCAGAATGTCTGGCTATGACGTAGTGCACGCCGGATCCAGTGCAGAAGCGCTGACCTGCCTGTCCAGCGAGCGCCGGATCGAAGCGGCCATCCTGGACTTGTCTCTCGCAGATGGAAGCTCGCTGCCGGTGGCTGACCGGCTGCGTTCAAACCGTGTTCCCTATGTGATTGCGTCAGGCAGCTCCTGCAACGTGCCCGATGAGCACCGCTGGGCTCCGTTCTTCTCCAAGCCCTTCCCTATCGCGGCGTCGATCAATGCCGACGGGTCCTGCCGGCACACGGGAGTGCCGTGGCCACAGCGATTACTTGACGGCATGGTCCTTGGCGAAGACGCTACATGGCGCGATATCACCTTCTATG
>NZ_JAGXKC010000750.1:0-231 GCF_019091045.1 Stenotrophomonas sp. GbtcB23
CGTGGTACACCGAGCCGGCCTCGGACAGGCCCAGCCGGCGCGTGGTCCGGTGCAGCAGGCGTGCGCCCAGGCGCGTTTCCAGTTCCTGCTCTTTGCGGCTGACGGTGGTCTTGGGCAGGCCGAGCGCGTTGGCAGCGGCGATGAAACTGCCTTGCGCGACCACCTTGACGAAGATCAGCGTGTCGTTGAGATCGTGGGCCATGACGGAGTCCATATCGGGGGATGGGTAGG
>NZ_JAGXKC010000751.1:0-231 GCF_019091045.1 Stenotrophomonas sp. GbtcB23
GTGTTCCCGAAACTTTGGCGCCGCTGTTGGACCGCCTGCGCCCTGACTGGGTGGTCAACGCGGCGACATACACCGCCGTGGATCGTGCGGAAGTCGAGAGTGAGGCTGCATGGCGCACCAACGCCGAAGCGCCGGGAGTGATTGCGCGATGGTGCGCGGCTGAGCAAGTTCCGTTGGTGCACTTCTCAACCGACTATGTCTTCGACGGAAGTGCAGCGACGCCTTATCGAG
>NZ_JAGXKC010000752.1:0-231 GCF_019091045.1 Stenotrophomonas sp. GbtcB23
GAGAACCCCATGCCGACACCGCCGCCATGATGCAGCGAAACCCAGGTGGCGCCTGAGGCAGTGTTGAGCAGAGCGTTCAAGAGGGGCCAGTCGGAGACGGCGTCCGAGCCATCCTTCATCGCTTCCGTCTCGCGGTTCGGCGAGGCGACGGAGCCGGAATCGAGGTGGCCGCGGCCAATTACAACGGGCGCCTTCAGTTCGCCGTTCCTGGCCATCTCGTTGATGGCCAAG
>NZ_JAGXKC010000753.1:0-231 GCF_019091045.1 Stenotrophomonas sp. GbtcB23
GGGCGAGGCATTACCGTTCAGGAGTCGGGAAGCTTCGGAAATGTCGCCGGCGATACGTTCGGATTTCTGCATGCGGGAACGCTGTTCGGCGAGCTCTTCCTCCTCACCGTCACGCGGGGCCAGCGCTTCGAGTTCCTCGACGGAGGCGCGAATATAATCGGCCTCGCGGGCTCCCGCCTCCACCTTGGCCCGATGCGTCCTGAAGGCGCGTTCAGCATCCTTCCACGCCCG
>NZ_JAGXKC010000754.1:0-231 GCF_019091045.1 Stenotrophomonas sp. GbtcB23
GGAGACCTTGCGCGGCGCATTGGCCAGCATCCCGCCGGGACAGATTGAGGCAGCCGCCTCGCTCGGCCTTAAATCCCGGGCGATCTGGCTGAAGGTCATCCTGCCGCAGCTTTACATGCGCTCGCTGCCGGCAATCATCAATGAATGCACGATCGTCGTCAAAGGCACGGCGCTTCTGGCAGTTATCACCGTCGTGGAAGTCTTCCGCACTGCTCAGCAGATCGGCTCCAG
>NZ_JAGXKC010000755.1:0-231 GCF_019091045.1 Stenotrophomonas sp. GbtcB23
CCCTGTGCTGGCGGCCTCCAGGCCGAGGATCTGGTCCTGCAGCTCCTGCCGGTAGCCGGCCTTGCTTTCGTTCCAGATCACCAGGTCGGTGTTGAGGCCCTTCTGGCGCCAATAGGCCTGCGCCTGCACCAGCTGCCGGACCAGCTCCACGTTCTCTGAGTCGGTGGCCTTGTGCAGCACGATGGGCAGGTCGCCCGAGATGGCATGGCCCCACCGCCCGGAGTGTACGGG
>NZ_JAGXKC010000756.1:0-231 GCF_019091045.1 Stenotrophomonas sp. GbtcB23
CGTCGAGGCGCACCAAGGGCCACGAGGGCGAGCTGGGCGGGGGCGAAGCGCGCTCCACCAACAACCGGATGGAGCTGCTGGCCGCCATCTCCGGCCTGGAAGCACTGACCGTACCGTGCGAGATCGTGCTGTTCACCGATTCGCAGGACGTGCGCCAGGGCCTGACCCAGCGGCTGCCGGGCTGGATCCCCAAGAACTGGAAGACCGCTGGGGGTGACCCGGTCAAGTACC
>NZ_JAGXKC010000757.1:0-231 GCF_019091045.1 Stenotrophomonas sp. GbtcB23
ACGTGGCCGTGGCTGGGGCTGCGCACCTCGTTGCGGGCCAGGTTGAGCTTGGCCAGGTCCACCGCGGCCTGGGCGGTGGCGGTGGACGCCTGCGCGGCCTGCAGCTTGGCGCGGCGCACTTCGGCGGCCTCGGCGGCCACCAGGTCCTGCAGGCTGCGGTCGCGGGCGATCTCGCGCCGCTGGTGGTCCAGCGTGGCGCGGCGTTCGCCCAGCGTGGCCTGGGCCTGGTCC
>NZ_JAGXKC010000758.1:0-231 GCF_019091045.1 Stenotrophomonas sp. GbtcB23
GCATGGGCCAATCCGATCTTTACTTCATGCGCAGCCGCTTCGGGCTGGCCTTCTCCTCCGAGCTGAAGACGCTCCGGCAGGAAAGCGACGGGTGCCTGGAGGTTGCTCCGCGCGCGGTCGCCCAGCTGTTCCGCCATGGGTACATCCCGGCACCGCTGACGGCTTATCGTGGCATCTACAAACTGCCCCCCGGCCCTCTGCGGGCGTTCCCCCCACCCGCGGGGCCCGCAC
>NZ_JAGXKC010000759.1:0-231 GCF_019091045.1 Stenotrophomonas sp. GbtcB23
CGACACCGCCGTGCGCGGGGCCGACACGCAGCTGGTGCCCACCGCCAGTGGCCGCGCGCAGCCCACGGAGGCGCCGCCATGAGCCTGCACCGCGACGATTCGCTGAAGCAGGTGTGCACCCGCCATCGCGGCCGCCTGCTGCTCACCGGGCTGCTGCTGTGGACCACCATGCTGGCCGGCACCGCGCTGCTCGGGCTGGCCGGTGGCTTCCTGACCGCAGCCGCGCTGGCC
>NZ_JAGXKC010000076.1:0-6485 GCF_019091045.1 Stenotrophomonas sp. GbtcB23
ACTCGCCTCCGACGCTGCGAGTGGACGCATGCGAAAGCGCCAGGTACATGCCGCTTCCGTCCTCTCGGAAGAGAAGTACGACGTACCAACCGACAGTTGCCTTGGGCGATCGGTTTCGGGAAGCAAAGCGCACCCACGGCACCTGTGAACGAAGTCCCGTACCATCGCGGCCCTCGCTCATGAAGTCGGCAGGGACGGTGCCCGCTGCAGATTGCATGCTGCTGGCGAACCCGCTTAGAAGAGAAGGGAGCGGGTTCCTGATGATGTCACCGCGCTCTCGCATCGCATCCGTCATTGCGGAGTCGTAGTCTGCCTGAAGGCTGAGTACTGTCTGAAGCTCTTCCCTGATGCCCATCGTGCCGCCTGCACGGTTGATGATAGGCACCATCTATACATGTTGGCGGAATTGGCCGCAAGTGACGGGATTAGCCGGAGGATTGGATGAGTGTCTGCGCCCCCTTATGCCGCCAGAACGCATCAGTTCCGCAGAGATCGAATTCTTGCCCGCAAGACAGCGCAGCATCACCAGGCGGAAGAACTGCGTACCAGAACAGCTCTCTCTCATCCATCCGAGCGTCCGCATGGTCGATAGCGAAGATGCACAGCATGGCCTCATCAAAGTTCCGCAGCCAGTCAGCGCCGATACGATTCATTTTTTCTACTGACCTCTCGGCGATTTCCATAGATTGCGTGCACCCCATCCCAGATCTTGAGACCGTAGCGGGCCATTTGCGGCAAGCATTAGGCAGCGCCTACCAAACCGCTGAAATCAACAGCTACAAGCGATTTCCCATCCGTTGACGACTCCATCAGAGTGGTCTCCGGAGCGTAGAAACTCCTCTAGCAGGAAAATGTTGGACGTCCCTTTGTCGGGAGGGTGGCTAATACAACACCCCCTGTGGAAATACGCCCGCCGGATCCTGCTAGACGGTTTCTAACCTCCCGACCCCCTCGCCATCCCGGCGAGGGGCGACCCTTACAGGAGGTCCAACATGCAAACGCACTGGGACGACACGTCCTTCGATGAACTGCCCTCACGCCGGCGCGCTCGCCAGGCGCATCTGGCCGGCACCGCAAAGCCTGCAGCGTGCTCACCGCCGACGGAGTTCCACGAGGAGCTGAAGGTACCCTACCTGAAGATCCGCGGCCGCTGGCTGCGGCAGATGGGCTTCAACGTGGGCCGCAAGCTGCAGATTGAGGCCTGCGCAGGGGTGATCACCATCAAGCTGCTCGGCCCGCCGGCGGTGGAAGACCCACGGGTGCCCCGTTTCGTGGAGCGCACGATCTACCACGGTGAGATCAATTCTGAGTCGGGGCAGTTTGTCCCCGAGGACGTCATCCAATGAAAAAGCAGGTGTACATGAGGGTGAAGCTAGACCCCGATCTACGCCACGCCTTTCAGCTTTCGGCGTGGCGTAGCGAGCGTTCGCCTACGAACGTGCTGCGGTCGTTGATCCAGGATTGCGTGAACCTGGATCGGAGCGCCCAAGGCGTTGATCTCTACGTTTGGGGGGATTCGTTCCCGGTGGGGACCGAAGTACCGAAGGGGCAGGGCAGGCCCCGCTGAGGGCGTGCCGGGCCGGCCTGCGCCACCGGCCCTGATGGGTAATTCCGCGAAGCCATGTGCACGTGGCTTCCGGAGGGATGTTTGCCTCACCCCATTCGCATGCTGCGGGCTTCCAGCTCCTGCTGGTTCTGCTGCGTGCGCTGTTCGGTCTGCATGGCCAAGGCCTGCCGTTCCTGGCCTGCTTCATCCAGCCGCTGCAGCGATTGCTCCACCGGCGTCTGCACGGCTGTTTCAGTGGCCATGGCAGCGCGCTGCTGTGCCGGGTCATGCAGGTTGCCCTGCACCACGAACACGTTGCGGCCTGCAGCACCGTCTGCGGTGGCTTGGCTCAGTACCACGTGGTCAGCCCGGTCCAGCTTGTTCTCCACGGCCAGCGCGGTGAGGCTGGCGGTCAGCCGTTCGCTGGTTTCGTCGAAGCTGCGCCCGTGTTTGGCGTCCAGCGCGGCCACGTGTTCGCGTATCTGCTGGTAGAGCGGGTAATGCGCATCGCCGGGGCGCAGTGTCGCCAGCCGGGTGTCCGGGTCCTGGCCGGGCAGGTCGTTGAGCACCACCTTCGGGGTTTCGATGCGCTGCCGGTACGGGTCGTCTGGGTGGAAGTGGGTTGCCTTCTCCTCGCGCTCCAGTCGGACCTCGCGGGTGTCGTTCAGGCCTTCCAGCACGCGTGGATTGCGTTCCTGCATGGGGAAGCCGCTTTCGGTGTGGTGCGACCAGGTGCCGGCCTTCGGGTCATACTCGTGGTACGAGCTGCGTATGCCGATGATGTTGGGGTTGCTGGTGGGCAGCGACTGGTCGGCCATGCTCAGCTCATACACGCCCAGCTTGGCCACGTAGGCGGTGGCCTGGCCCCACGGCATGGCGTCGTAGGCATGGCCGGCGGTGTTCCATGCCCGCGCGGTGCCCCGGTAATCGTTGTTGAGCATTTCCTTCCAGACGTTCTCGGCAGCGTCTTCGCTCAGGTTCTTGCGGGTGGCTTCCAGCAGGATGCGCGGGGTCCAGCAGTTCGGGTCCAGCCCGTGCTGGACGAATGCCTTGTCATGGGCAACCTGCACGTCGCGGCCGGGCAGGTTGAGCGCCAGGTCTGGCCTGCGTGCCCCCATCCAGTACTCGCGGCGTTCAAGGTCCCGGTCGAGCAGGGTCTGGCCGAAGTCCTCCCACTGGCGCTCTGTCAGCGTGCGGTTCTGCAGCCTGGGGTTGCGGTCGTGCTGGTCGCTGGCTTCGAGCTGGGCATAGGCGTTGGCGACCTGGCCGGGCAGGTTGTCGTTGCGCACCACGCCCAGTGCCAGCAGGCCATAGCCGTCGGAGCCTTCCTTCTGTGCCAGGTAGTTCCAGTACAGCTCCCGGTTCCCCTTGGAGGCGTACTGCTGCAGGATCTCGATGTCCTTCTGATTCAAGCCGCTCATGTGTTGTTCCTCCTGAACATTCCTGGGTTACCGGACCTTGTACTTGGCCAGTGCCGCGCGGGTAGCTTCTTCCATGGCCTTCCAGTCCTTCAGCAGCACGCGTGGGTAAAACAGGGTAACGCCCAGGTTGTCGTTGGAGTCCACGAAGTAGTGGGTGCAGCTTGAAACCCTGACTGACTCATCGGGCACCAGTCTGTCGCCCTGGATCGCCAGGCCCTCGTTCCCACCTTCAGGCTGATCGCACTTGATGAACGTGGCCAGCATCCCGTTGGCGGCGCGGGCGATGTACCACTCGTCTTCCTTGCGTGGGTTGCGGGTAACGGGCTCCCCAAACTGCTTCTGGTATTCGTTGCCGAACTGCGCCATGCGCTCCTCGTCAATGGCGTACGGAATGAGGCCGAACCGCTCCGTACCCGCCTTGCGCAGATCCAGCCGGCGGCGCGGGTCGTTTCGGTTGACCGAGCCTGCTTCAGTGGTGGCTTCGGTGCTGCTCAGCCGGGGCAGCAGCTCTGATGCGGCGACCGCATCGAGGTAGTCGATTGAAGCGGTGACCGTGCGGTAGTGGTCTTCCATGCTGCGCGTGGGACGGTCGCCGGGAGCGGCTGCCTGCAGTCCGGGCCAGATGAAGCTCAACGCAATGCCGCCGCCCACCGATGGGCCAATCTGGTCATCGTAGAAATTGGCCGGGAAGGCGTAGCGGTGCGGACCGAGCTGGGCTACTACCGGCGCGGTGGTGTAAGTGTAGCCATCCACCGTGCGGCTCTGGCTGGTGTCTTCAGGCATGGCAGGTTCCTTGTGTCCCTTTTCCGTGGGTGGGGCCTTGGCGCAGGCGCTGGCGCTCAGGGCGACGGCGAGTGCAACTGTCAGGCACCGGCCGGATGACATCACGCTCATGGGCCATTCCATTGCAGTGGTTGGGGCCAACTATAGGGAATGTGGTGTCAACGGGACAGGAATGGGCGTGCTTGCTGCTGCCCTTCCATGGTATTGAACGGCTGTAGCCGCGATGGCAAAGGGAGTTGGCGCTGTGGTTGGAAGAACCGGAGGTTGGCTGGCGGTTGGCTTGGTCGCCGCAGTGGTGGGCATTGCGCTGTGGTGGAATGCGCCAGCGACGCAAGGTGGCGCGCCGGGCGGAAAAGCCCAGGTGGCGCCGTCGGCCGTTGCGGCCAAGGTGCGCGCCAATGCAACGGAAAGCCGCTCCAGCCGAGGCGGCCCTGCTGAAGTAGACCGGGTGAAGACCTTCGAGGACCTGAAACAGCGGGCCAAGGCGGGTGATGCCGTGGCCCAGCGCCTGTTGGCCGACACCTATGAAGGCTGCTACTTCGTCAATATTGACCGCGAGCACTTCATGGACAGCCTCGATTTCAATAGGCAGATGATCAGGGCGCCTGCCCAGCTCTCTGTGCTGGAGCAGGTGGCGGCCGAACGTTTCGCCCAATGCGGGGCAGTGGACGGTGGCGCCATCGTGCCGATGCAGCTTGTCACCGGTTGGTACGCGCAGGCCGCCGAAAATGGTGACCTGGCCGCCCGGTTGATGAACAACGCGTTCAAGCGGAAGAGGCTGGATACGGCTGAAGCTGCAGAGCAGCTTGAAGAAGTATTGGGATCCAATGACGCAGCGGCCGTTTTTGCCATGGGCAGCACGTTGCACAGCAACTACCCCGCCAGCACAGGCGGTCCGGCGGCGGGGTTGATGACCGGAGAACATGCGGGCGACGCTTGGATGGTGGCGGGTTGCCGCATGGGGTACGACTGCGGGCCCTCGGGCAAACTGATGGTAACGCTGTGCCTGATGCAGAACGCTTGTACGGGTGAGGACTTCGAGGCATACCTCAAGCGGGCGATGATGAATGAAGCGGAGCGAAGGGACTTGGAGCGTAGGGTGACGGAGATACTTCGGTTGGTTGAGGGGTAACCCCCGCGCAGCTGTTCACACCAATCCCGCAGGAGCCATCGGGACAACGACACTCCAGGCAACAGGTAGGAATTCTCCGATGGCCACCCAGCCCGTTGGCGTGGCACTCTTCCCCCATTCAATGGGTGGGCCTGCCTGGAAGGAGCTGCTTAGGCCCACTCCAGATTGAGCAGGCTGCCGTGCAGCCGATCTACATCCAGAGATGACTCATGCCTCTCCACTTCCAAGCTAAATCGGATTCTTCATTTGACCCTGTCAGCGGTGTCACCATACCGGAGCCTCGCATCCTTCCTGGAAAGCTCCCGGACGGCAGCGCAGTCACGGAGTATCAGTACGCCTTCTATCGGGGCGATGCACGTATCGGCGGCTTGGGCTTCAATGGTCCCGATATGTCTGTTGAAGTCGACGGGATGGCGGAGAGGGTGTTTATCTTCGATCTTGGCCACGATTGGTTGATCAAGTCCATGCTGGAGTTCAAGGAAATCATCGAGAATCAGGATGATGACTACACGTTTCTGCGTGGACTCGCGCAAGGGTTGGTGTTGGCGTATGCGGGCCAAACTGACAATGAAGAGAATCTGCGATACATCGCTACTACAACCCCGGTTGCACTGGTTGGAGCGGGTGTACCTGCTTCGGTGGAAACGGCGATGAAGCCGCAGGGCCCCATCGTCCTCGCCGAAGTACGCATTGCCAAACACGCTGGTTGAGGATGGCCCCGTGGCGAGCTTCGTCTTCGATGATTTCGCCCGGACGACCTTGGGCGGTGCCCGCAACAAGGTTGATGGCAGCCCGCTGTCCGCAGCCCAGATCGATGATGTAATTGCCTATCTGAAGTCGCCAGGATCGGGTCCCGATGCGTCTTAGCTTCCAGCCTCGCTCGCACTACTCTTACGATCCGACTAGCGATGTTTCAATTCCGCGCCCTCGGATTTTGCCAACCACGCTGGCTAGCGGTGAGGGCGGCACGGAGTACCATTACTCGTTCTTCCGCGGCGAAGATCGGATAGGTGGGCTGGGCTTCGACGGTCGCGACGTGGTCGTTGAGACCGACGGGTACCGGGAATGGGTATTCACCTTCGATCTAACCCGGGAGCAGACCATCCAGTCCATGCTCAGATCTAAAGCAGATTTCGGCAGCACGGACGAAGATCTCACGTTCCTGCGAGGTCTCGCACAGGGTCTGGTCCTGGCATATGCCGGGCAAATGGACAACGAGGACAATCTTCGCTATATCGCCGTGACTTCGGTTGAGGCCCTGGATCAGGCTGGTGTTCCTATTGCAGGGGCAATTCCTGTACATCCTGACAAGAAAGTTGTATTGGGTGAAGCTGCTGTGCCATCACACGTATAGCCTGGGTTGAAAGGTACTAGTCCTGACGAAGTATGCTCGCTCCCTTTATGAAAAATATCTTGGAAAGTGGCTATGCTTATTGATTCAAACCGAAGGGGGCATTCTCCCCGCAAGGAACTATGATGCCTCTCCAATTCATACCACGGGAACGATCTGCGATTGACCTTGTCAGTGGCGTTTCGATTCCGAGACCGCGAACGCTGCCCAGCTCTGACGCAGGCGGTGGCAGGACGATCGGGTTTCAGTACG
>NZ_JAGXKC010000760.1:0-231 GCF_019091045.1 Stenotrophomonas sp. GbtcB23
GGCGATGATATAGTCGACCATGTTGTCGATCGGTCCGCTGCGCGGCTGCAGGTCTAGTCTCAGAAGCGGGGCATTGAACCGGTTGAGCGGATCGAGGTTGAGGTCGCTGAATTGCGGCAACGGCAGGCGCAAGCCGATCAGCGCCCCCGCCACCATCGCAAGGCTGGACAGCGTGAGCGCGGTCGAGACACCAAACCCATCCGACAGGACGCCCCAGAGCCAGCTTCCTCC
>NZ_JAGXKC010000761.1:0-231 GCF_019091045.1 Stenotrophomonas sp. GbtcB23
GTACTGTCGTTAGTCATTTATTAAAAGTTCGTTAAATTCAGCTCGAAAGCGGAACGGGTACACAAAAACGTGACCCAGGTACGCACACGGTACTTTGTCGTCAACGTCACGCCTCGCATACCGTCGAAAACGACGAACGGCGCCCAAGGCGCAGTTCTTTTCCAATCATTTCAACCAGTTATGCGTATGCGGGGGCGCCGTAGACCACCGGCCACGCGCTGCTGGGTGCGT
>NZ_JAGXKC010000762.1:0-231 GCF_019091045.1 Stenotrophomonas sp. GbtcB23
CTGTCTGGCGGCCCCGAATCCACCACGCTGCCGGGCGCGCCGGGCGCGCCGCAGGAAGTGTGCGACAGCGGGCAGCCGTTCTTCGGCATCTGCTATGGCATGCAGACCCTGGCCGCTCAGCTCGGCGGCGCTACCGGTGCGGCCGACCAGCGCGAGTTCGGCCATGCCCAAGTCAATGTCGTGCACCCGGTCGCGCTGTTCAAGGGGCTGAGCGACCACGGCGGCGATCCG
>NZ_JAGXKC010000763.1:0-231 GCF_019091045.1 Stenotrophomonas sp. GbtcB23
GGGTGCCCAGTTGCTGCACATCGGCAAGCGTGCCGAAGGCGTCGTTCACCACCGCCTGGCGTTGCTGCCGCTGCGTCCGGCTGGTGAGTGTGTCGGCCACGATCGCGCGGATGTCCGTGGAGAATATCCACGATTCCGCCTCGCGCTTCTGCAGGCTGTTGGAGCGGGTGATGATCTCTTCCGCCTCGGCCTTGGGGAGATCGGGAGAGGGCTGGACCAGGATGTCCGCTG
>NZ_JAGXKC010000764.1:0-231 GCF_019091045.1 Stenotrophomonas sp. GbtcB23
AATGGTTTCTCAAGGTATGGATATGTGTACTTAATGAAGTACAAGTCTGAGGCCTTTGAGAAATTCAGAGAGTATAAGAATGAGGTGGAGAACTAGACTGGAAAGAGTACCAAAACTCTTCGATTAGATCGAGGAGGTGAGTACTTAAGTACAAAGGTTACCCAGTTCCTCAAGTAACATGAGATTCTTATTAGGAAAAGGGTCGGCACTAAGGGGGGGGGGGAATAAGTG
>NZ_JAGXKC010000765.1:0-231 GCF_019091045.1 Stenotrophomonas sp. GbtcB23
TAAATGCTTTCAATGACTTATTTGACGAATGCAAGAGTATCAGTAGAAAATATAAATTGCTGAAAAAGGTGCATGATAGTCTTACTTGTGAGTTTGACAAGTTAAAAGTTGAAAGTCATGATAGTTTAAATTCATGCATCAGATGCCATGATCTAGAAACACTCCAAAAAGAAAACCTGCTACTTAAGGACACCTTGAAGAAATTCGAGGTTGGTAGCAAGTCATTGAACG
>NZ_JAGXKC010000766.1:0-231 GCF_019091045.1 Stenotrophomonas sp. GbtcB23
GTCGACGATCGACGACACCCCGTGCGCATATCGGATTTCATTTTCCTCTTGATTGTATGATTTTTTGCTTTGTTTTTATGTAGAAATATCTCTTTTATTTATACCTTACATTATCTCTACTACTAATCCTGTGTGCACGTTGGTGTTGCTAGCCGCCGACGGATATGTGATTGATCTCCGGCATGGTAATAAATACAAGACAGTGATGGAAACTCCATACAGTTGATCTTT
>NZ_JAGXKC010000767.1:0-230 GCF_019091045.1 Stenotrophomonas sp. GbtcB23
AAGTGAGCGCCAGCAGCGCGGTATCCATGTGGTCGCCCCGGGTCATCGGGCTGTCCTTCACCGCGCTGGTAAGCAGGGTGCGGCGCAGCGATGCGGTGGCGGTCCAGTGCGCGCCCAGCGGCATCAGCGCGGTGACATCCATGGACGGCGCCACGCCGCTGCCGGCCCTGTAACGCGCCAGGCCGCCGCGCTGCGCTTCCCCGGCACTGTGGCCGAAGTAGTTGTCGTTG
>NZ_JAGXKC010000768.1:0-230 GCF_019091045.1 Stenotrophomonas sp. GbtcB23
TGGTGTTCATGCCCAACCTGCCGCACCCGACCTACCTGGCGCGCTACCAGCAGGCGGACCTGTCCCTGGACACGCACCCGTACAACGCGCACACCACCGCACCCGATGCACTGTGGGCCGGCTGCCCGGTGCTGACCTGCCCGGGCGCGACGTCCGCTTCGCGCGTGGCCGGTTCGCTCAACCATCACCTGCAGCTGCCGGCGATGAACGCTGCCGACGACCGCGTCTTC
>NZ_JAGXKC010000769.1:0-230 GCF_019091045.1 Stenotrophomonas sp. GbtcB23
ATCGGCTGCCCAAACACACCCACATGACAGGCCGATGACCCGATCATGCCTGCACGAACCTGGCTGAAATGTTTGTTGGAAACACGCTGTTAGCGCTTACACCGCATTGCAGTGGAAAGGGTAAAACGCACGTGAGGATGGGACGCTTTCGCGTGCCGTCATCATCACCTGGCATGGGGCGTGGCGTCTACCCTTGCCCGCGTTCTTCCCTTGTACCTGCGCGGCCGTCA
>NZ_JAGXKC010000077.1:0-6460 GCF_019091045.1 Stenotrophomonas sp. GbtcB23
CTTGGGCTATGCGGTGGGGGAGAAGGCGGAGTATCTGCCTGAAGCGTTGGAGCGAGCGCAAAGCGAAGCCTTTGACGTGGCGATGTTGGATGTCAACCTGCACGGCCAAGAGTCCTTCCCGGTCGCAGATGTGCTGATGGAGCGCGGGATCCCGTTTGTGTTCACCACGGGCTTTGAGGCTAGGACCCTTCCCGAGCGTTTCCAACGAACCCCGGTCATGGAGAAGCCATTCCGAGTCAAGGACATTCGGCGCGCCATCTCTGAGCTCCACCCGGCGGCGTCTGTCTGACCGGCGTTGAGGGTCGGATTCGCCCGGCCGTCACTTCTACATCGCGTTTCGTCGATGCTTGTCTGGATAGGGTGCGGTTTCCCCTGATCCAAACGAGGAGTTGCACCATGGCTGAAACCAAAGAAAACCTGCTCGATTGGCTCCGCGATGCTCATGCGATGGAGCAGCAGGCGGAGACCATGCTGAAGGGCCAGGCGTCCCGCATCGAGCACTATCCCGTCTTGAAAGCGCGAATCGAAGAGCACATCCAAGAAACGATCGGCCAGCGAGAGCTGCTGGAAGGGTGCATCAAGCGCCTGGGCGGTTCTCCTTCCACCATCAAAGACGTGATGGGCAAGATGGCCGCCTTCGGTCAAGCGCTGGGCGGGATGACCGCCTCGGATGAGATCGTGAAAGGCGCGATGGCCGGCTACGTGTTCGAGCACTTCGAAATCGCGTCTTACACCGCGCTGATCGCGGCCGCCAAGACCGCCGGCGACCCGGAGACGGCCCGCGTATGCGAGGAGATCTTGGGCCAGGAAGAAGCAATGGCCGATTGGCTGGCCTCGCACTTGCCCGAAGTGACCGAGGAGTTCCTGGTGCGCGACGCGACCCCAGGCGTCGAAGCCAAGAAGTAACGGCTGGATCGTCATCAGTGCCCTGTCGGATGCGCTACGACGCTCCGACGGGGCCTCGACTTGCCATGCGTCTCAGGGCGCGCGGTAGACAATGCAGCGTCGGAACTCAATCAGGGCGGGAAGCACCGTAAGGAGGAGCGCCGGCACGATGGCAAACAACCACAAGGCGATGGGAGCCAGGTCAAGTGCCAGGCCAGTAGCGACATGCGTATCAGGCATAGACCAGTAAACGGCGCCGATTGCGATCAAAGGGGCCAAGTCCAAGATGCTATGAACGTGCTGCTCCAAGGGGCGAATGGCTCGCGTGGGATAGGCCACGCGGGTGTCCCAATAGCCTGTGATGGCGTGCAGACACACCAGCGCCAGAAGGATCAGGAAAAGCGGTTGAGACGCTCGAAAGGAGAGCCATAGCAGCGTTGCCGCCCCCAGGATCGCGATCTGCACCAAGTGCAGCCCGGATTCTTTTAGCCCCGACGTGGTTTCGATGCTACTGGCTCTGTGAAGCCAAAAGTCGATGGCCCCTGCAGTAAGCCAAAGCAGATAGAGACCATGCCAAATCGTCACGTCCATCGCTGAGTTGAACATTGTCGCTCCCGGAATCAGTTGCAATCACTTCTCACCGTGACTCCCGCGTAATGGGTGCAAGCTTAGCTCTACCGAAAATACTAGGGAACTACCGCTTACGACGGCGTGTTTTTTCGTCGCGCGTGCGAGCGTTCGTGTATGAATGGCGACTCGACTAGAGCTGCCCAGCGGCTTGACGTCCCCTTGACGCCTTGGTGACACGCCGTGCTCTCTCTGAAGCGGATATTTGTCTCCAACCTTATTAGGAGAATCGTATGAGCGCTTATCCACAGTTTCTGGCTGCGCCGCCGCGAGTGACCCGAATGGAAATGGCGGATCTCTACGCGGGCGATGCCACCACCGTGGTCCAGCTGGACGCGACCCCCTGCGATACGTGGATTCAGAACCTGCAAGGGCTGGTGAGCCGGTCCCCAGAGCTTGCCGGAACACGCGTGGAAGTGGACGGTTCATGGGTCCACTTTATCGGCGTGCGGAAAACGCGAGGCCCCGTCGCAGCTCACCTATTGGAAGTGATTGCTGCTGCAGGCGAGATGGCCTACGGACCTGTCGCTGTTCGGCCAACAGCGTTCAGCGCGACCCCATCTCCCGCTATGCAGTGACCTGAAGCCGGCAGTTGCTTGGGCCCAAACCATTTAGGACGAACGGAGGAGATCACCATGATCGACGACAAAAAGAACACTGGCAGCCCGGACCCCGACCGCATCAACGTCAACGAAGATTACGAGCTCCAGTATTGGACCAAGGCGCTGGGTGTCAGCGCCGAGGAACTGCGGGCGGCGGTGAAGGCCGTAGGTCCGACGGCGGTCGCGGTGCGAAAGCACTTGCACAAGTAACCGGGGAAGGGCATGTCGCTTACGGAATACCGCCGCAAGCGGAGCTTTGACAAAACGAAGGAGCCGGAGCCCGGCAAGGCGTTGCCGCAGGGGAAACGGGCGATTTTCGTGGTCCAGCTACACCACGCCAGCCGCCGGCATTACGACTTCAGGCTCCAAGTCGGGGACGCGCTGAAGAGCTGGGCCGTTCCCAAAGGGCCCAGCTACGATCCGACGGTCAAACGGATGGCCGTAGAGGTGGAAGACCATCCCGTGGACTATGCCGGCTTCGAAGGCGACATCCCCAAAGGGCAATACGGCGGCGGGCACGTCGCCCAGTTTGACCACGGTGTGTGGGCGACGACGGGCGACCCGGAAGCCCAGCTCGCCAAGGGGCATCTTCGGTTCGAGTTGTTTGGCACGAAGCTGAAGGGTGGATGGCAC
Organism: Stenotrophomonas sp. GbtcB23; assembly: GCF_019091045.1. Taxonomy (NCBI): domain Bacteria; kingdom Pseudomonadati; phylum Pseudomonadota; class Gammaproteobacteria; order Lysobacterales; family Lysobacteraceae; genus Stenotrophomonas; species Stenotrophomonas sp. GbtcB23. The sequence goes on from NZ_JAGXKC010000077.1 coordinate 2,748, forward strand.
CTGGTCCGGTCGGGTAAGCCCGCCAAGCAGCCGCAATGGTTACTATTCAAAGACGACGATGCCTTCGCAAGCGACGTGGAGGCGGACGATTTGCTTGGCGATGTGACCGCACCGCCCGCCGAAGATCTGAAGCGCGCGGGCGCGGGGAAGGCCGATAAGAAGAAGCTCACCGCCGTCGCGTTGCCGAAGAAAGGACGGCGCAGGGACTGGGCGAAGAAAGCCTCGGCGCTGACCAAAGCCAAGAAAGCCAAAGCGCCCGAAGGCCCGTTCGAGCCGCAGCTGGCCAAGCTGGGAGACGTGCCCCCCAAGGGAGACCAGTGGATTCATGAGATCAAGTGGGACGGTTACCGCATTCTGGCCACGATCGCTGAGGGCCAAGTGCAGCTATGGTCCCGCAATGCGCTGGAGTGGACGTCGAAGATCCCCGAAATCCGGGACGCTGTGGCCGCCTTGGGGCTGAAATCAGGCGCATTGGACGGCGAACTCATCGCCGGCAGTGGCACCAAGGAGGACTTCAACCTCCTCCAGGCCACGTTATCCGGGGAGCGCCAAGGCACGTTGGCTTACGCCCTGTTCGATTTGCTCCACATCGACGGAATCGACATCGCCGATGCGCCCCTGCTGGAGCGCAAGGAGCTCCTGCAAGAGCTCTTGGAAGGGAGTTCAGGGCCCTTGGCCTACAGCTCGCACATCGAGGGGGACGGGGAATCGGCCTATCAACTCGCCGGCGACCGCCACTTCGAAGGGATTATCTCCAAGCGAGCTGATCGGGCCTATCGCGGTGGCCGAAGCGAGGACTGGAAGAAGACCAAGCAGTTGGCCAGCGATGAGTTTGCGGTGGTGGGCTACACCGCCCCCAAGGGAAGCCGCGCCGGCTTTGGGTCGCTGTTGTTGGCCAAGCCGGATCCCAAACACGGGTGGCTTTACGTGGGGCGAGTGGGCTCGGGCTTCTCCGACACGCTCATCAAGGAGTTGAGCCAGTTGATCGGCCGGGCGGGTGGAAAGACGCCCACGGCCCACGTGCCCACCAAGGATACCGACCTTCGGTCAGCGACTTGGTTTGAGCCGCGCTTTGTCGTGGAAGTGTTCTACCGGGGCATTGGTGGGCAACAACTGCTGCGTCAACCCTCGCTCAAAGCGGTTCGGCGAGACAAAGACGTGGCCGACCTGGCCGACTCAGACAGGACACCTCCAGCGGACAAGGCCACGGATGCAGTCCCGTTAAAGTCGTCCCGGAAGGCGACCAAAAAACCTTCTGCGGGGAGCTCGGCCAAGTCGGTAGGTGAAGCGCGCACGCCGCCCAAACTGTCCAGTCCCACCAAGGTAATCTTTCCGGACATAAAGGCGACTAAACAGGACGTGTGGGATTACTACACGGCCGTGATGGATCATTTGCTTCCCGAGATCATCGGCCGTCCGTTGTCGATCATTCGCTGTCCCAGCGGGACAGCCAAGCCCTGTTTCTTCCAAAAGCACCACACGGCCGGCTTGGAGCTGGTGGATTCGGTTCGCCTTAAAGAGGACAGCGGCGTCAACGCGCACTACCTGGTGGTTCGCGACGCGGCCAGCCTGCTGGAGCTGGTGCAGTTCAACGCGCTGGAGTTTCACCCTTGGGGTAGCCACGCAGAGGACCCGGACAGGGCTGATCGCGTGGTCTTCGACTTGGACCCGGGCCCGGATGTTCCGTTCTCCGAGGTCAAAAAGGCCGCCGTGGACATCCGGAAGCTGCTTGAGCAACTGGAACTGGAGTCGTTCTTGCGGGTGTCGGGAGGGAAAGGCTTGCACGTGGTGGTGCCCTTGAACCCCGGGTGCGATTGGGACCTGACCAAGCGGTTTGCCAAAGGGTTCGCCGAGGCCTTGTCTCAGTCGGAGCCGACCCGCTTCCTGGCGACCTCGACCAAGAGCCTTCGCAACAAGCGCATCTTTGTCGACTACCTGCGAAACGGCCGCGGCGCCACGGCTGTGGCCTCCTATTCACTGCGTGGTCGGCCCGGCGCGCCTGTGGCCGTGCCCATCGCCTGGAGCGAGCTCTCCAAGCTGACCCGTGCGGATGCTTTCACCATGAAGGAGGTGCCCGAAAAGCTGAAGCGGCGCCGAAAAGATCCGTGGGCGGACATCAACACGATTCAGCAGAACCTGGCCCGGTGGGCACAAGACGACTGATCTTGGCCCCTGCGTTGGAACCCATTTGCCGTATGCACGCTGACGGGCCGAGCGCAGGGTCACGGAGTCCTTCTGACTACGACAGAACGCGAAGTCCAAGGGCACGACCGAGTGGCAGCGGAACTTCTTCCGAGGGGCATGACCCACCAAGAGCCCGCTCACGCTCCACTCGCATAGCATTCGCACGCGGTTGATCTGGGCCGTCTGATGATTCAGGTCCTGGCTATCCTTGGACTAGAGCCCATGAAACGGACCCTCGTATACGCCGCTCTGCTGTGCGTCTTAACTGGCCCCGTGCTTGCCCAGCAGGGCGATGGGACGGACGTTCCCGCCCGGGTCAACACCTTCAAACCCGACAAAGTCCCCGCTACTGACCAGCGCATTGCCGCGCTGAAGGTGCCGCAGGGATTCGAGGTCAAGGCCTTCGCCAAGGACCTGAAGAACATTCGGATCATCGCCGTTGCTCCAAACGGCGACATTTACGTCTCCCGTCGGGAGCAAGGCGACGTGTTGCTCTTGAAGGACGCCAACGAAGACGGAGCCCTGGACGAGGCGCCTAGGGCGGTAACGCACCGACCCAACGTCCACGGGTTGGCAATCGGAGGCGGACAGCTCTACATGGCTACCCCGACCGAGGTCTTTCGAGCGCCCATCAATGCAGACGGTTCCCTGGGTGCCGTCGAGCGAATCATCAACGATTTGCCGGACGGCGGACAGCATCCCAACCGGACGATGGCGTTCGGCCCAGACGGTATGCTCTACATCAGCGTGGGCTCGTCCTGTAACGCATGCAACGAGACCAACCCGGAGCATGCCGCCTTGTTACGGTCAACGCCTGATGGCAAAAGCAGGACGATCTTCGCTAGTGGGCTGCGAAACACGATCGGCTTCGCGTGGGACCCCAAATTTGGCGAGTTGTGGGGCATGGATCACGGCATCGACTTCCTGGGCGATGACGTCCAGCCGGAGGAACTGAACCACATCGTCAAAGGCAAGCAGTATGGCTGGCCGCACATCTGGGGGAAGGACGGACAAAACCCGCAGAGCACCCCGCCGGGGGAAATCACGAAGGCGCAGTGGGCTCAGATGAGCGAGCCCATGACGCTGGGCTATACCGCCCATGCCGCCCCCATGCAAATGGTGTTCTACACGGCCAGCCAGTTCCCGGCGGAATACCGGGGCGATGCGTTCGTCACCATGCGTGGCTCATGGAATCGAAAGCCCGCCTCTGGTTACGAGGTGGTTCGGGTCCGCTTCCGCAACGGGCAGCCCACCGCCTTTGAGCCGTTCTTGACCGGGTTCCTGGTCGATGGGGGCCAGAAGCATGGGGCCCGGCCGGTGGGGCTGGCCATCACACGTGGCGGAGCCCTGTTGGTGGGCGATGATGCCAATGGCACGCTCTATCGGGTGAGCTACAGCGGCGGCACCCCTGCTGCAGCGCAGCCCACCGCGATTCCTTCGCAGTCCCTTGAGCGGCAGGTCACCGCCGGGGCGGGTGTCCCGTTGGGCTTGGAGCGCACCCCCGAAACAGTGGCCAACGCGGGGCGGTC
>NZ_JAGXKC010000770.1:0-230 GCF_019091045.1 Stenotrophomonas sp. GbtcB23
GCCACCGTCTGGTGCGTGCCCAGTTCCATGCCGTCGATCTCTTTGTCGAGTCCCGAAATGATCTGCCCGGCACCGACCACGAACTCCAGCGGAGGCCGCCCGTTCGACGAGTCGAACTCGGTGCCGTCGGTGAGTTTTCCGATATAGTGAATCCGGACGGTGTTGCCGCTTTTGGCTTGCGTCATCTGTCTGGCCCTCTTTTTTTGAGGTTTGAAGGTGGCCGCATACGG
>NZ_JAGXKC010000771.1:0-230 GCF_019091045.1 Stenotrophomonas sp. GbtcB23
GCTTGCCGCGCTGGCGGGGGAGACGCCGCATGTCGGCCTGCTCTCGTCCGTCTCCACGACCTTCCTTCCGCCCTATATCGTGGCCCGGCAGATCCAGTCGCTGCATTGGCTGACCAAGGGCCGGGCGGGCTGGAACATCGTCACGGCGCTCGATGGGAACGAGAACTTCGGCCTTGCGGAAATGCCCTCCGCCGAGGAGCGCTACGAACGCGCGGCGGAATTCACCGAGG
>NZ_JAGXKC010000772.1:0-230 GCF_019091045.1 Stenotrophomonas sp. GbtcB23
GACCGGTGAACGCTTCGTTCTTGATCACGTTGTGTGCACCCGGTTGCGAGATGCCGGTCGCGATGTTCCGGGTGGGGCTCAGCGTGTCGTCCTTGGTCCAGGCATACCGGCCGCCCAGGGTCAGGCGCCAGTGGCCGGCGGCCAACTGGCCCTGCAGGTACACGCCGCACGGCCGGTTGGTGCCGGCGGTGGGTGTTTCGGTGGGGGCGGTGGGCAGGTAGGGGTAGTGA
>NZ_JAGXKC010000773.1:0-230 GCF_019091045.1 Stenotrophomonas sp. GbtcB23
GCGCAGGGCCTGCGTTGCATCCGGATCGAACGCAATAGTGCGCCGCTCGCCCGGGGCCAGCTGGACGCGCTGGAAGCCGCGCAGCGCCTGCTGTGCATCACCCGGCGCCGCATCGCCCCGCCGCATGTACAGCTGCACCACTTCATCGCCGGCGCGCTTGCCGGTATTGGCCACGTCCTCCTGCACCTTGAGTTTCCCGTCTGCGGGAATGCGGGGCGCATCCAGGCGCA
>NZ_JAGXKC010000774.1:0-230 GCF_019091045.1 Stenotrophomonas sp. GbtcB23
GCCCACTGCGCGGGTCTTGGACACGATGTGCTTGATCTGCGAGGGGCTGAGGAACTGCGGCTTCTTGATGTTCACGGCACGGCCGATCTGGACGATGGCCACCACCAGGTCAGTCTGGCGGGCCAGGAGCGCCGGAATCTGCAGCACGTCGACCACTTCGGCCACGGGGGCGGCCTGGGCGACTTCATGCACGGCGGTGATCACCGGCACGCCGGGCGGGCGCTTCACTG
>NZ_JAGXKC010000775.1:0-230 GCF_019091045.1 Stenotrophomonas sp. GbtcB23
GGGCCAGGTGACCGAGACCTCGCCCTTCTTGTCGCTGGTGACCTTGATCTCTTCCTGGGCGTTGCGGTAACGGGTGCCGCCACGGGTGATCCCGAAGGCCAGACCGGCGCGCGGCTTGCCGTCGACCAGCACGCGGACCCTGGCTTCTTCGCCCGCGGCCAGGTCGTTGGGGTGGCCCCCGGCGACGAGCTCGATGCCCGACTTGGTCGGCGCCAGCGCGGTGCTGTTCG
>NZ_JAGXKC010000776.1:0-230 GCF_019091045.1 Stenotrophomonas sp. GbtcB23
CGACCTTGGATGCGCTATCGTCATTTCCCCCCCGCGCGTGATGCTTCCGGCACTTCCGGGGGAACACACATCTCCAGTACCGACCGGCCAACGCTGCCCAGGCAGGGTCCCACGAGCGGGTGCGGGACGCAGGTCCCGGCACCCAGCATCTTCTCCTGCGCGCCTGTTACTACATAGTAAATCTCATAGCTGGACTGCTGGTCTACCGAGGCGTCCCTCTGGACGTAAAC
>NZ_JAGXKC010000777.1:0-229 GCF_019091045.1 Stenotrophomonas sp. GbtcB23
CTGTGCAATTGGCTCAGTCTGGGTTCGTATTTCGTGATGGGCCTCGCCGCCCTTGCATCCCTTCGCATCGTTGCTACTAAGGACGCCTGATGCCCATCTTGATCAGCTCACTGTTGTCCGGTATCGCATGGCTGTTCCGCTCCCAGCTCGGCACTTGGCTGGTCGCTGCCATGGCATGGCTCGGAATAGCCTGGGCGACCCATGAGTTCGCCGTCGAGCCGTGGATTGA
>NZ_JAGXKC010000778.1:0-229 GCF_019091045.1 Stenotrophomonas sp. GbtcB23
CTGTGCAATTGGCTCAGTCTGGGTTCGTATTTCGTGATGGGCCTCGCCGCCCTTGCATCCCTTCGCATCGTTGCTACCAAGGACGCCTGATGCCCATCTTGATCAGCTCACTGTTGTCCGGTATCGCATGGCTGTTCCGCTCCCAGCTCGGTACTTGGCTGGTCGCTGCCATGGCATGGCTCGGAATAGCCTGGGCGACCCATGAGTTCGCCGTCGAGCCGTGGATTGA
>NZ_JAGXKC010000779.1:0-229 GCF_019091045.1 Stenotrophomonas sp. GbtcB23
GTCGGGCGTGGCCGTACTCAACGGCCTGGTCATGATCGCCTTCATCCGCCGTCTGCGCGAACAGGGCGATCTTCTGGACGACGCTGTCCGGGACGGCGCCCTTGGACGCCTGCGGCCGGTGCTGATGACCGCCCTGGTAGCCTCGCTGGGCTTCCTGCCCATGGCCTTGAATGTCGGCGCCGGCTCAGAGGTGCAGCGCCCGCTGGCCACTGTCGTCATCGGGGGGATT
>NZ_JAGXKC010000078.1:0-3906 GCF_019091045.1 Stenotrophomonas sp. GbtcB23
GGCCAGAACTCCCCGGTGAGCTTGTCGAAATACCCGCCCTGGCACTTACGGATGTCGGCCTCAGTGCCGAGCGCATCGCGTGCCGAGATGGGCGACTTCCACCACCGCAGTTCGCGGCGGGATTCTTCGTTGAGGCCACCGACGCCGTGCGTGCGAAAGCCCTTCGGAAACATGCCAGCTACAACGCTGGTGAACTTGGACGCGTACTTGGCGAGATAGCCAACCGCATTACGCGCTTTCTCAATCTGACTGCTGCCATGTGGCCACCAGCCACGACGGTCCACCTTGCCGAAGTACATGCCCTTCGGAACCCAAATCAGGAGGTGGTAGTGGGGTCTGCCACGCTGGGTGAGCTCGCCCACCCAGAGGTAACGGAACACCTCACCCGCGAGCCGTCGGAGCCGAGAGACAGTTCGATTGAAGTGGCCGCGCATGCGCTTAAGTAACTCGCTAACGTCACGAGCGCCGCTACTGCTTCCGTCTCTGTAGGTGAGCGTGAGCATGTACCACGCGCCACGGCGCGATCCTTTCTTCGCTTCTTGGTCATGAAGGCGTGCACTCGTAATGACGGACTTTCGCAGCCGCTGCGCCCGCTGGAGAAGCGGATCAATCTCAATGGACAGACGACCGGTCTTCGACGCGGTGTCACTTGTTTTGTAATGGACAAGCCCAAGGGCCAGCGCTTCGCGCTGGCCCTCAGGGGTCAGCGCGAGCGGCGCTGCTTTCATGTATTCCGACAGGGAAGCGCCAGAAGCGCGCTTGTGGCGCGAGACGCTTTCAGAGGCCATCTCGGTACGGCGTGACGCGGCCTGCATCTGACCAACGGACGCGTCGAAGGCGACCAACTCGGCGCTCGGCGGCGGCGGCATGGCGTCCAGGCGGATGCGTGCGTTCTTGCTGGTGCAGGCAACGCACAGCCGACCGGGGAACAGGTAGACCGTGGATTCGCCGCAGAAAGAGCAGCAGACGTCAGTCACGGCGGATATCCGCCGACGCGCGGGCAACGAAAGCAGCGTCACGAATCACGCGGGTTTTGTCTTGCTCGCGGCGGTCCAGTACCCACGCCCCGAGTCGAGCCAGACCGATCAGCACGCAGGCCGCTGCTACGACGGCTACGGTGAACATCAGACCTTCCATGCCCTGCCCCTACCCCCAGCCCATAGAATCCCCGCCACGGCCTAGGGGAGCCGGGACGGGGTGCATCCACACGCGTGGATACGGGGCACTGTATAAACGTGCGTGGATGCTCTTGTCAACAGGCGTGGATATGACGACCCAAGAAAAACTGATCGAAGCCCTCAAGACGGCCTTCCCAGAAGAGTCGCAGGCGGCACTCGCGCGGCGGGCAGGACTGAGCGTCCAGCGCTTCAACAACTACTGCACTGGCATCCGGACGATGGACGTGGACGCGGTGATCGGGTGCGCCCAGGCGCTAGGGTGGGACGTCCGGAAAGCAGTCGCAGACCATGAGATTGAGACGGCGCCCTCCCCGAGAGTGAAAGCCCTTTGGAGGAAGCTAGCCGCCACGGCGATGGTCATGGCCATTTCGCTCGGAATAGGCGCAACGCCTACTGTCGCAACGGCTAACCCCGGGTCGGCAGGTACGGAATGTATATTATGTAAGGGCACTGATGGCATGGCTGGCACGGATGTTGCCTCTGCTACCGTCTCACCCAACGAGACGGAACCTCGCCCATGCGTGATCGCACTCTAACCGGCCCTTGGGCCGGTTTTTCGTTCAAAGGTGGCCGGCTGGTCACGCCCGAAGGACGCGAGCTGCTGCCGGAGGATCTGGCTTGGCTGTCACTCACTGCTGCGATCGCGCAGGAATGGCGAGCCATGATGGACGACACGCGCCGCGGATATGAGCCGAAGGACCGTCACGGAAAGCCTTGCGGCAGTAGTCGATCCAAGGGCGTCCGTATGGCCACACGCACCAAATCGGTGGTCAATCTGAGGGACTACGTGCGCAGGTCCTATGAGAAGCGATCATCAGTGGTGGATCCCGGCCCCGGCGCCGCACCTACACCAGCAGTCCAGACGGACCGTGGGCATGCGTCCCACGTGCGCGGGTGAAGCGTTGACCGTAGGGGCGCTGCCCCTACACCCCAGTGGAACGGCGGCGAACCTCGGCGTCGTGCTGGCGCAGCGCTCGCCGTACCCGCCAGATCTCGTAGCCCATCTTTGCCGACGCGGCAAACGCCGCGAGCGCAGCCAGTGCCAGGACAACATCCATGCGGCCTCCCAATTGAATGGCACTCAACAGTGCCAGATGGCCGACATAGTAGCCGTAGAACGCCCAGCGCGTGCGCGGCACGGTCCACGACAGATCCCCGAGCAGGAACACCGGCAGCGCCAGAAACGCCCATCCGTTGCCGTTGTAGGCGCCGAGCATGCACCACGGCAGCACCATCACGAACGGGAAATCTCGCCAGTCCGCCAGCGTCTCGAAATACAGACCGTTGATGCTGGCACCAGCCTGGGGCAGGTCATCCCGACGCGACCGGAACCAGTGCCATGCCGCAAGGACGAACACTATCCCGGCCCACTGATAGTCAACCAACAGAGGCGCTGGGACGACCGCTAGAACCAACGCGACCCAGCGGCGTGACAGGATGCACCACACACCAAATGCGGCGAGTGCGAACGAGAGCAGTACGTTCAGCGGTAGCCAGTACCCGAATGCAACCGCATGAAACGGCTGAGCAACGATGCCCCACACGAGAAGCCGACGAACCGACTTGCCCACATCAGCACCTGGCTGCGCGAGGTTGTAGGCCATGACGAGCGCAAAAATCGGGAACGCGATCCGCCCCAGCTCGCTGACCACCGGGACGTATCCGCCGAAAAACACCTTTGCCACATGGTCGCCAGTCATCAGCACCACGGCCAGCCACTTGAGAGCCTCACGCGCGCCGCTGGTCATCACATTTCCCTCGACGTGGCTGCTGCCTTAGTTTCCGTGACATAGGGCTTGGACTCGGGGAACGAACCCAGCGACCGCGTTTGCTTGGTCAGCACGCTCCCTGTCAGTCCCATCACCTCACCCTGCCCTGCGATCTGCTGCGGCTGAGCGGGCTGCTGGGGCTGCATCTGCGGCCTATTGTCACGGCGCTCCCTGTACGGGTTGTAGACCGGCCCGTAGCGGGCCAACGTCCGACACTCGGGCTGGCTGATGTCGTAGGCCGTGCCCTGTTCGGTGATGCACGTGCAGCTACCCGCCTGCTTCTTCCCGTCGCCGTCCAGACCTTCCATGGACGACATGCAGACCAGCAACGGGTCCGCAGTGGCGTTGCGGTCATCAAAGACTGGCGCAGTCCAGGGCATGGTGGCGATTCTGGGCAGATGGTCCTTTGCATACGCAGAGGCTGACTGCCAACGGGGTTGATGCGGCTTTGCATCGGACTGACCGGCGGACACAGGGGGCGCATCGGCTGACGCCGATTGCGCCCCCTCTGAGGTCGACGTTGCGGCCATCGCGGACGGCTTGAGCATTTCGTATGCAAGGTAGGCCAGAAGGATGGCAGCGACAGCCAGCGCCGGAAGCGCCATCACCTTCCATGGAATGCGCGGCTTGATCGTGTGGATCTCCGCCGACTTGTACTGGCCGAATATCTGTGACGGAAGCAGGCGAGTGGTTCGCTGGGCAAGATCACGCTTCGCTGAGGACTTGATTTCTTCGTTCAATTCGCCCCAGCGGAACACGTCGATCATCTTGGTGCCGAATCTGCGCACCACATGAGAGTGCGTGCCGATGAGCCCGCGAACGAACGGATACAGCTGATTGGGCTGCTGCGTCGTCCACACAAAGTCCAGGCCGCGATGCCGGTGTTCGGCGAGGTCAAGAACATGCTTGGGCGTCTGCTGCCGCGTGGCGTCATGAAGGTGGCCGAACCACTTCCACGC
>NZ_JAGXKC010000078.1:4006-6187 GCF_019091045.1 Stenotrophomonas sp. GbtcB23
GTAGCAACGATGCGAAGGGATGCAAGGGCGGCGAGGCCCATCACGAAATACGAACCCAGACTGAGCCAATTGCACAGTGGGGCTGGATCGAACTGAATCGTCGCGCCCATAACGTCGATGGCCGGAATGGCGGGGCAGGAACCGCCGCCCCAGCCGTAGCCCGACGTGTCAGGTTGGATAGGGTCCGTCCCCTGCCCGCCTTGCCACGCACCGCTGCCGGGCAAGCTGGTGCCAGGGTCCACCGTACCGCCAGTGCCGGTGAGCGCATTTCGGATGGCAACGAGGTCCGGGTTGCTTCCGGTTCCGGTGCCAGTCGCGGCGGCGAGCTTCTCAGTGGCACAAGCGGTGCGCCACTGCATCAGCAGGCTGTTGTACTCCATGGCGTCGCACTTCTCGCCCGTGCACACCGGAGGCGTGCTGCACATGCCTCCCGCTATGGTGCGGTTCTTACGCGTGTTGCAGTCGATGCGCCATTGGATGCGTGCCTGACCGCACATCACAGGTGATCCACTGCACGTGGGCGGCTGAGTGCAGTTGTCGCCACCCGTAAATTCCTCGGCAGGCGTTTCACCCGGTTCACCGGGTTCACTGGGGTCGCTCTCTTCCTCATCGGGGGTGCCGTTCTCGTCGGCATCCTTCTTACACGTGCCGTCCTTGCCCTTGGCCTCCCCCTTCGCGCACTGACCCTCGCCGGGGAGGCATTTTCCATCGGGCGATTTAATCTGCCCGGCTGGACATTCGTTTTCTTTGTTCTTGCACGTGCCATCGGCCTGTTGGACCTTGCCTGCCGGACACGGCTCTGGCTTGCACTGGCCCAGCGAATTGGTGGGGCTTCCGTCCGGGCATTTGCCATCGTCAGGCTCACATGTAGACATGCCCTGATTCCACGAGTAGCCGCTGCCGAACTCAGCCTTGCACTTCTGATCGTCGTAGTCGTTGCAGGTGCCAGGCACCGATGTGTACTTGCCGGTGAAATACCCATCACCTGTGCTGTACCACGCCTGCCTGCAACCGGCGTTGCACGTGACAGATCCGTTTCGAGGCTTTCCGCCAGTGAGGTTTGTGTATGGCCCGTTCCAGTCCGGGCGCTTCTCGCAGGTGAGATCTTTCGGGTAAGAGCGCGTACGCGTTTCCCACTGCGCGCCGGGATTTGCGCATGGGGTGACATAGGCCGTGTACACGCCAGCGGCCAAGTTGGGCCTTACGCCAGGACACCACTGTGATGAACTTCCGTTATTCGAATACGCGGCCTGCGCAGTAGCCGTGGCCCAAGCAGCCTGATTGGCAGCACCCTGATCTGGGCAAGAGCTGCTATTCACGGCGCGCGAATGGGAACAGGATGCATCCTGTGCCTGCGCGCGGCTAACTCCAAGCGATGCAAGCAGCAATGCCACGATGACATATGCAACGCGCCGGGCGACTGCGGATGCGAACACGCGAGCCAGCCAACGCATTAGTCGAACTCCACGAAGATGATCGCGCAGGCAACACACCACGCCCCAAGCCAGATCCACCCTTCCATCGCACGCCCCACAGTGTCCAGGTACTACAGAAAAGACCGGGGGGAGGGAGTCGGCCCTGCCCCCCGGTGGCCGTTACATGGCGCGACGCACCCACTTGTAGACCTTGATACCGACGAGGATCGTCAGCACGGCACCGCCGATGGCGGCGATGGGCGCGGCCGCGCCGTTGATGGCCGACACCACGTCGCCCACGTCCACACCACCACCGCCCGAGGCGAAGGCCGGTGCCGATGCCAGGGCGGCGGCGGAAACGGTGGCGACGGCGGCGGTCTTGCCCTTCAGGGCGGTCAGGAACTTCTTCATTGCTGTGTCCTCCTAGGACTGTTGGATTTTCTTGCGGATGAGCCGGAAGGTGTACGCCACAGCCCACAGGAGCGCGATCTTTGCCCCTATCAACTGCGCATCCTCAATGGGCAGGTCCGGCAGCAAGCCCGGTTGAGGAATCCACATCACGGCCGTGCAGGTCCCCGTGGCCGTGTCCAGGTCAGATTCAAGGCACGCGGGGATCAGCACGGCCATGGTTTTACGCCCGACCCGGCGCCGGAGACGGCGTCAGCAGGCGAACGCGACGACCGAATTCAAGGCCGCCGAATTTGTTGTTCTGCAACGAGGTCGGACACAGCTCGTAAGTACCGACCTTGTAGGGCTGCTGGTCGTC
>NZ_JAGXKC010000780.1:0-229 GCF_019091045.1 Stenotrophomonas sp. GbtcB23
GGGACCCGGTGCAGCCACAGCGAGCGCTGGCGGTCGTTGCGCACGGGCGTGGAAGCGGCGAACTCCGCGATGTGGATTTTCTCCAGTTCCGCTACGCACTCGGGGCTGCTGATCATCATCGTCAGTTCGAAGTTGAGGCGGAAACTGCGGTGGTCGAAGTTGGCGCGGCCGGCGATGCAGACGTCGGGGGCGGCGGTGGACGCCTTGGTGGGCAGCATGCGCGGCCCGT
>NZ_JAGXKC010000781.1:0-229 GCF_019091045.1 Stenotrophomonas sp. GbtcB23
ATTTCACTAACCCGAAGGTGCGTCACATCTTCGACGACATCTACGAAGACCTGGCGATCAACTGGTATTTCGAGGGCCTGCTGTTCCACGACGATGCCTATCTGCGCGTCACCGAACTGGCCAACCTGCCGCAGGAAGGCGACGGCGGCGCGCGCACCCAGGCGCTGATCGGCTTCACCCTGGAACTGCGCGGCGCCGCACAGCGCTGGCGCCCGGAGCTGGCCACGGT
>NZ_JAGXKC010000782.1:0-229 GCF_019091045.1 Stenotrophomonas sp. GbtcB23
CACCGGGGTCTTGCCTGCCAAGAAGGTCGGCGGTCGCCGGGTGTTCGTGCGCAGCAAACTCATCGCCTTCTTCATGGAGGCCGCTTGGTTATGACCCAGAACGCAAAAGGCCCGGCCAGTGCTGGAACACTGCCGAGCCACGGTTCAACAACCATCCCAGTCGAGGATAAATTTATGAACAGCACGGAACATAGCACCGGGCCGGCGGCAAAGCCAGCCGTGAAATCGA
>NZ_JAGXKC010000783.1:0-229 GCF_019091045.1 Stenotrophomonas sp. GbtcB23
CGATGCCACCAACCTCTCGGCGGCCGGTATCTGGAAGCTCAACGTCGCGGTGGTCCTGCGCTTTGGCGTGGACGGTTCCGTGCGCGCGCCGACCAACGAAGTGCTGTACGCCGCCGGCGCGCACATCGCCACCCGTTCGCTGGTAATCGTCGTTGCCATCCTGAAGACCGAACGCGGCCTGCGCGTGGTGCTCGGCATCCTCACCCACCGCGACCGCCTCGATTTCTCC
>NZ_JAGXKC010000784.1:0-229 GCF_019091045.1 Stenotrophomonas sp. GbtcB23
GAGGTGGAGCTTTCGGCCTGCACCGGGCTGGCGCCCAGCGCCTGCGCGGCGGTGCTGGTGGAGGGGAAGGTGCCGCGTTCGACGAACACGCCGTTGACGATGGTGCTGGACACCGCCTGGTAGCTCTGCTGGGCCAGCGACGGGGCGCTGAAGGCGGACGAGGCGGTGGCACGCAGCGCGACCTTGTCGGTGAACGCGTAGCGGGCGGACAGCTTGCCGGAGAACTTGT
>NZ_JAGXKC010000785.1:0-229 GCF_019091045.1 Stenotrophomonas sp. GbtcB23
CCCACACCCCGAGCAAGTCGCTGGCGCACTATGCGCCCGCCCTGCCTGCCCCGGCCCTGCAAAGCAGGGCGCGGGGATGCTAGATTGGGCTCCTGCTGCACCGCGCCGGACGCTGGGAAACGTACCGGGGCTGCGGTCGGCCTGACCGCATCAGGCCTTACGTATCGTCGTTCTTCAAAGGGGAGTTTGATGTCGCACGTCAACACGAACGCCACGGCGCGCCTGAGGG
>NZ_JAGXKC010000786.1:0-229 GCF_019091045.1 Stenotrophomonas sp. GbtcB23
AAGGCGCCCTTGCCAACCGTTTCGATCGTGCCCAGGCCACCCTTGCGCGCGACGTCCTTGCCCAGCGTCACCAGCGCGCTGCCGGCCTCGGCGGCAATCGACTGGATGGTGCGCTCGCCGGCCGCTTCCGCGATGCGCACGGTGCAGGCGACGAGCCTGCCCACCTCCAACACGGGCGCGTCCATCGCACACTTGGCGAGCGTGCCCAATGACAGGTCACCGGCCTGCA
>NZ_JAGXKC010000787.1:0-229 GCF_019091045.1 Stenotrophomonas sp. GbtcB23
GCCGCACGGTACGGCAACCGGACTGCTCGGCCTCGCCGCGCTGAACCAGGTATCGGCAACCCTCCCCCACAATATCATCGCCTACGAATACACGACCGGCGATCCCGACTGGTGGTACGACATCGTCGAAGGATTGCCGGAAACGATCGTCAAGGATGGGTTCATCGACGTTATCGACCGGCCCGGCATGGGTGTCGACCTCGTGCCCGAAAAAGCAAAACGCTACCTC
>NZ_JAGXKC010000788.1:0-229 GCF_019091045.1 Stenotrophomonas sp. GbtcB23
TGCTTGCGCATTCCGTCGCGGAACTTGCGCAGGAATGCTTCGGTAGACGGTCCCGGCATGTAGGGCTCAAGCATGCACGCGTTGCAGTAGAACGGGCCATACTCTCTCGGCTTGATGAATTCATTCGCTGCCGCAACGCCCACTGCAACAGTTGCGAGGAAAGCAGTCACTGCGATCTACTTCCTTTTGATCATATCCACTCTGGTTTCAAGGCTGGCAACAGGATTGG
>NZ_JAGXKC010000789.1:0-229 GCF_019091045.1 Stenotrophomonas sp. GbtcB23
TGGCGCGGGCGCAGATCGGTGACGTGGTGACCAGCGAGCTGGTCCAGAACTCCTGCGATTCGCTGGTGGATTTCGATCCGGCCGTCGAATCCAAGGTCGTTCCTCTTATGGCGAAGAGCTGGGATGTTTCGCCGGATCGCATGCAGCTCACCTTCCATCTCAACGAGAACATGAAGTTTCCGGGCGGTGGGCCGGCATCGGCCAAGGAGCTTGCCTGGTCCATGCAGCG
>NZ_JAGXKC010000079.1:0-6163 GCF_019091045.1 Stenotrophomonas sp. GbtcB23
CCCCCTTCAGCCCGGCGTCAACTGTCTGCGCGTAGGCGGCAGTAGTAATGAGGGCGGGGACGGCCAGGGCCGCGATCAACGACAGGGATAGGGTTAGGTATCGCATCGGTACTCCTTTCAATTGCTTGGGAGAGCAGATCCATGTTCGCAGAGCTTTTCCCGGATGCGTGCGGACAACTCCAACCATAGGCCGAATGACCCTCGTTGGACTTGCCCTGTCTCACAATTTTCTCCAGCGCCCGCCTCGCTTCCACCAGCGTCGCGTCCTGCGATTCGGCAGCGACAGCGTTCCGCCACGCGCGGATGGCAGCGTGCCTATCTCCGTCTGGCGACAGGTTGACTGATCAGATGCGCTATTGCGCAGCGCCATCCACATACGGCCGCGACTGCAGCATCACGATCTCATCGCCCACCACGGCCCACTCGATATCCTGGTCCACCCCGCCCAGTGCCTGCTTGGTGGCCTTGCCCACCTTGGCCAGGCGCGCGATCAGCGCATCGGTAAGCACCTGGCGTGAGCCGGTGATGGGTACTTCGCGCACGCCGCCACCGGCCTTGGCCACCAGCTGGGTATCCTCGGCCGACCGGCTCAGCACCTGCACCGCCTTGGACCAGTCCGAGTACATCACCTGTTCGGCCTGGCGCTTGCCCTCCACCACGCGGATGCCCAGCCCGCGCTTGGCCGAAATGTAGGTCGTGTGCTGGTGGGCGCGATCAAACGGATCGCGGGTGATCATGACCCCGGAGCTGTCCGAGGGCGCCGCCAGCTGCACCAGCACCGCCATGGCCACCGCATCCTGCTGCAGGCCCGCGGCGGTGCGCGCTTCGTAGGCCTCGAAGTTGTAGACCGAGGCCCACACCGTCTGTACGGCCTTGGCCACGGCATCGGCGCGGGTCACGTTGGGCACCGTGGTGTACAGCCCTGCCCCACTGAAGCCTGGCAGATCCTCCGAGTTGGACGAGCTGCGTACGAATACGCCGCCGGCCTTCAACTGGCCCTGCCACTGTGCATCCAGGGCACGAATGAAGGCAGGGTCGGGCGCGGCATTGGCGATCTCCGCACGCAGCGCGGCCAGCGCCTCCCGGCGGACGTTCGGGTCGGTGTTGAATCCGGGGCGGCGCTGCAGCGCCTGCAGGTGCTGGGGAATGTCCAGCCGCTGCATGGTCGCCTGGTAATGCGCGAAGGGAATGCAGAAGCCATCGGGCACGCGCGCCAGAGGTGGCAGCGCCGCCTTCAGCGTGCCAAGGTTGGCTGCCTTCACCCCGCAGTGGCTGCTGTCGCGTGCACGCAGCGCGGCCAAGGGCTTAAGCGCGACTACCGCCAGATCCGGACGCGGCAGGTTGCGCACCGTGGCGCGTGCAGGCGCTGCTGACGGTGTGCGTGCCGGGCGTGCCAACGGCGTGACCCGGTAGTCGTTGTTGCTGACCTCCAGCGCCACCCAGCGTCCGTCGTACTGGCGCAACGCGTTCTGGGCGTCGCGCACGTACACGTTGGGGATGCCCCACCCCTTCGCCAGCAGGTTCACGTGCGACAACAGCGTGGACGGCCGCTGCGTGACCAGCCCGGCTACCGGGGCCAGCGCGATCGGCACCTCGTCCAGCACCGGAATATCGCGCGGCGACAGCGTGCGCAGCTGCGCCTCGGTCCGCACGATCCGCAACCTGCCCTCGGCCTTGCCCGTGTTCAGCGGCAGGAAACGCTGCTCACGCAGCAAGGCCTCCTGGCTGACAAACGGCAGCTTCATGCCGCTGGCCAGCTGCTCATGCTGTGTGGAGTTGGTCTTGAAGCGGATCGGATCACGGAACGATGCCCGCACCGCCTCGTCAGTCTGCCGCAGCAGGGCGGCGGTGAGCTTGTCGCCCTCCCAGAACTCGTACGTGTACCCCGGCAGGTCCTTCTGCCAGCTCACGGTACCGAACAGGAAGCGCCGCTGCGGATCGCGGTACTGCGCATTGAGCGTGGCCTTGTCCAGCGAACGCACCAGCCCCTGGCGGCGCACGAAGTTCTCGTGCAGCTCAAAGCGCGGCGTGTTGATGTAGTACACGCGCGCCGTATTCTGCCGGTCGACCACGAAGATCAGATGCGGCATTTCCAGCGCGGTGCCCGCGTTGTAGACGCGGGCAAGCTGCATGAACTGCTCACGGCCATCGATCCGCGACAGATAGTCCGGCCCCACCGCTGGCTGGGCAGCGACGTCATTGTCCGGGCGGTACTCGTAGGGGGAAGGCTTGCGTGCTGTCTGCGCCAGCACAGGCGCGACAGCACCCAACACCAGCGCGAGCGTTACCACCCACGCCATCACACGCCTCTGCAACGTCATCAGCGCATCCCGCAGGTCGGCCCCATGCAGCTGCCGGTTTCGATGAAGCGCACCTGCGAATGACCAGGGTCACCCGTGGGTGCTGGCACGCCCGCAGCGACGAAGAACGTGGCCGAATGCGCACCGTGCAGGCCGGCGGGAATGGCAAAGGCCTTGAGCACGGTGTAGCTGCGGTACGGCACCTCTGTGCCGCGCGAAACGCTGCCACCTTCAATGCGCGGAATATCCGGTGCGCCCTCGCTGCGCTGGCGCGCGGCATTCCAGGCAAGCACGTCCGCGGGCGCGGTCGCGCGCAGGGTGCCATCGCGCATCGCGGCGTCGAGCCCGGCCTGGCCTGCGAGCGGCGCATCCTTCAACCGGAACGCCTCGACCGGCGCGGCAGCAGCATCGGTCACCAGCGCTGCACCCGGTGGCAGCTTGCCGACCACTGCGCGGCCATCGCGCGCCATATAGGCCACATCCACCGGGCGGCCGAAGGCTTCGCGCGCCATCGGATTGAGCTTGGCCGCGCCCTCTTCGCTCACGTAGGCATACCCACACGGGCCACGGTTGTCATAAGTACTCACCAGCACCGGCACGCCCGCCGGCAGGCCGGTCAGCTGCTGCCGGTGGTAACCGGTGACCAGCACGGCGGCGATACGGGTGCCACGGGTCCAGCCAACGGTCCACACGGTCGGCTCGTAGGCGCCCAGCAGCAACGCCACCGGCGCATCGGGCTCATGCACTGCCACTTGGATGGTGGTCGCCGGGTGGCCGCTCTGGTCGATCTGGAAGTCGCTCTCCTTCCCGGAGTAAGCCCCGGCAGCCAACACCTTGGTGTTGGCCGGCAGCGCAAGGCCTTCGAACCGGCAGGCGGCGGGTGGAGTGTCGGCGGTAGCCGGGGCGTCGAAGGCGAAGGGCTTGGTGTCCTCGTTGCCCGGCTGGGCAACAGCGGCCACCGGGGCGGCTTCTGGCGGCGCCGCCACCTCGGCGTGAGCCTGGGGCGCAGCCGCTTCATCAGGCGCTTTCACGCCCGGCTCGGACAGATTCATGTCGGTGCACCCAGCCAGCAGCACCAGCCCCGCCACCGCGGTGCACACCCTGCCGCGTCCCACGCCCCTGAGCTTCATGCCGTGATCCTTCACCGTTGGAATCCGGATTCTACGGCCAGCCGGTGCGTGGTGCGCGGGCGCGGGGTTCAGGCGCTCGGCTTGGTTGCGAACCTCTCTATCACCGACTGACAGGCCCGCCTCGCAGTGGGCATTGCCCACGCCACGGCCGCTTGGACGTCAGGCTCCAGCTCGGCCAACGCCGCCTTCGACCAGCGCTGCCGATCATTGCCGATCGGCAGCCCTTCGATCTCGCTGGAGATCATCGAGAAGGTGACAAAGTCGGAATCCCGCTCGTCCACCTCCACTTCCCATCGCAACGACGAAAGCTGATGGCACCCTTCCAGCACGCCGACCGACCCATCCAGAATGCCGGCGCAGGTTCTCACCGCTTCCCCGCGCACCTGGAGCACGTAATCTTCGTGACTCATGTGATCAGTCATCGGTGCATTCCTAGTCTCATCCCTATCCATTGCTCCGCCACCCGGCAGTCACCATCGCGTTGGCGCCAGCTCCTCCGCAATCATAGCCGCCACCCGTTCTGTGGTCCTCCGGCCCCGGTCTTTCAGCCCTCCGCCTCGGCAACCACCCGCCGCACCACCGAATGGCACCCTCGTTCCGTCATGGCCCGTGCCCGAGCGGCTATCTCCCTGCCATTCGGCACCGCCTTGGCCAGCTCTTCTTCCGACCAGTACCTGCGTCCTTCCCAGGCACCCAGACGGTCGAACTCTTCTGACATGTCAGCGAACACGGCGAAGTCCCTGTCCCATTCGTCAACGCCTGCCGCGCGCCGCAGCAACGTGAGCCGGTGGCAGCCTTCCACCACATCCACCAACCTGACCAGCATGCCGGCGCAGATGCGCAGTGCCTCCCTTCGCGCCGGCGATACGTACCGTTTCTGATGCTCGTGCTCAGCCATAAGTGTTTCCTCCCGACACGCCACCAAAGACGCTGTCTTTCCATTGGCACTGCCGCTGGAACAGCGCTTCGACATCCCGCTCGTCGCGTTGCATGTGCAGCGGCCGCGTCAGCCTCGCGACCGCCTCGACAGCAACCGGCACGGCGTTGCCAGGCCGCCTTGCCACGGAATCGGCAGGCGCGCCCTGCACCGCCACGTACGCCTGCATCAGTTGCCGCAGCACCGTGGCTGCCGGCAGGAAATTGCGCGCCGCCGCAGCCTGGAAGTTGGCGCGCAAGGTGTCTTCCATCTTCGCCCGCATGAGTACGCGCCTGCTCATGACAACCTCCTTGTGTGGGCCAGCTCCGGCTGCACTTGGCGGGGAACCTTCGGAGCAACCGGCGGCGGCGTTTCGATCACGGTGAGGGTGATGGAGCCTTCCTTGACCTCAACCGCCACCCTGGCACCGATCTCGAAGCCGACATCCCGCAACCAGCGGCCAGTCAGCTTGAGACAAGGAACGCGTTCGTAGCGCCCCATCCCGCCAGGCAGTTCGTACCAATGCCCACACATCCTGTAAGTGCTTGGCGGGCGGGAAAAGGCTTTGCGCTTGGGGCGCAGTTCGTCTTCGTAGGGCGTAGCAGCCCGCGATCTAAACATGTTGGACCTCCGGCACGTGTGGCTCTCGTCGGAGTGACAAGAGCGTCGGGAGGCTAGAAACCGTGAAGCAGCACAAAACGGCGGGCGTATTTCCACGAGGGTCTTGTATTAGCCGCCCTCCCGACAACGAAACGTCCAACATTGTGCTGCTTCTAGAGTTTCTAGGCTCTGTAGAACACCATGCAGGATGATGTGGACGCTGGGAAATCGTTTGTATCTCTTGATCTGACGATCTTGGTTGACGAAACCTAAGTGCTGACGCAAGCGACCACTCTTGCCCATCAATCAGCGAATGCAGTTCACACTTCCACGTGAGAACTGCACATTAACTACCAAGAAGAACATCAAGCACTCCACCGAGAGAGTGTCGGAAACTACCGCTTCGGACGGCTCGTCAAATCAAGTCCGGCCGCGATCGTGGATGCCTTGCTCCTGGCTGGATCCCTGAGTATTCGGTATGCCGCAGTCTTTGCCGCCGAGAACGTCGGGTAGCAATACCGGGGCTGAGACAAGTACAAACCCGCAGCCACTCTCGCCTTCTTACTGTTTTCCGGATCGTGCAACACCTTGGAGACTGCCATTGCCACCTGACGAGAAGTAATTTCATCTTTCACTTTGCACCTCCTGAGCATGCTTGATCAGTCCACTAGGTGAAGGATCGCGCACCGCAACGAGCACGATCAATACAAGAAGAACTGAAAACCATGGCCGCGCCCACCATGCCTGCCGCCACAGTGGCAATGAACCTTGGCCAGAACCTGCTGCTCGATCGAATTTCGGCAACAACGATGTCTTCACGTATCGAAGCGTCGTAGCCTTCGTCAATCGAGTGACGGCAGCGGTCCAAGCAGGCCACACGGCCCGCTACGCCTCTTGGCCAGACATCTGGGCGACGTGCCGCTCGCCCTACCCCGAGCATCCAGAGGAACTGATGCGCGCGCTGCGTAAGGTCGACTTCCTGGCCCTGGAAGATATCGGCCTTACCGTGTCCACCGAGAAGGACCAGACCAGGCTGTTTGAGCGGATCGATGTAAATTACAGCCGCCGACGACCTACACTGATCGCCGCGAACGCCACAGCGGCGACTCTATCCAGCATAGGGGAGCGTACTGCGGGCAGGCTGAGAGAGGTGTGCATCGCGGTTGCGAGACGGGCAACAGCTACCGTGGACGCGTGCCCACCGACAAGGTGCTGCT
>NZ_JAGXKC010000790.1:0-228 GCF_019091045.1 Stenotrophomonas sp. GbtcB23
ACGGCAATCGGCGAGCTCCAGCGTATCGACCTGGCTGATGGCAGCGTCGTGACACTCGGCCCCGACAGTGCGATCGCGCATACCTTCACGCAGGAATTCCGCCACATCGAACTGCTTCAGGGCATGGCGTTCTTTAGTGTGGCTCCGGACAAGGTGCGTCCGTTTCGCGTCCAGGCGGAGGGCCTGATCGCAACCGTGCTCGGCACTGCCTTCGATGTCAACATCGAT
>NZ_JAGXKC010000791.1:0-228 GCF_019091045.1 Stenotrophomonas sp. GbtcB23
GGTCAGGGCGGACCAGTCGCTGTTCCAGGCCTGGCGCAGTGCGTCGGGCAACGTGCGCAGCGCGGCGAACAGCCCGGCATCCTGGCTCCAGTACGCCACCAGCTGCAGGATCGCCGACAGCGGGGCGAGGTAGCTCTTGGTGGCTGCCACGCTGCGCTCGGCGCCCGCGCCCAGTGGAATCACGGTTTCGGCCTGCTGCGCCAGCGGGGAATCTTCCACGGTGACCAG
>NZ_JAGXKC010000792.1:0-228 GCF_019091045.1 Stenotrophomonas sp. GbtcB23
TCGGTCGGGGCTTGCTTCCACGTGCGCCCGGGCGAACGGCACCGCCGCATCGAAGGGAAAGCTTGAAATCCGTTCCGAGCCGCAGACCTTGACCCAGCAGTTCTCCCGCCGGGCGAGTTCCAGCAGGGTCTGGAAAGCCGGCTGTTCCGTGCCGAGCCGGGTATCGATCCGCCCCATATGGACGATGATGAACGGAACGGAGAGCCGGCGGATCATATCGGAGAGCGG
>NZ_JAGXKC010000793.1:0-228 GCF_019091045.1 Stenotrophomonas sp. GbtcB23
GACGCCTGTCCGAGCTAAGGTAGCGCATAGTGTTTGATTTGGTTCTGGAATTCGGTCGAGCGCAGCAACGTATTCCTCAACTCCCTACGGTCTTTCAGGGCATAGTGGTTGAGGAAGGTCAGCGCCGATTCCGGCTCACGTCCCAGAATCCACCGGAAGGCTGCGATGACATCCTGTGAATCAATAGTTTCGCGGAGATGATTGCGGCTAGGGTCGTGGATTTTCGCG
>NZ_JAGXKC010000794.1:0-228 GCF_019091045.1 Stenotrophomonas sp. GbtcB23
CGGCCGACCAGCTCGAAGCGCTCGATCCGGCACAGGCCGATTACAAGGGTCTTTCCCTCAAACGAGCCGAACTCGTCGCATTGCTTCGGAAATCCGCCGAGGCCCCCGTTTCCGTCAAATAAAGCTTACGAATCCGTCGCGAAAAACAGCAGGCTCTTTATTGTGACGAAGATTTATGGTTAGAGCCGGTCACTTCGCAATTTCTGCGGCATGTTCAGAAGAATTCTT
>NZ_JAGXKC010000795.1:0-228 GCF_019091045.1 Stenotrophomonas sp. GbtcB23
GGCGACCGGATCGGCCTGATCGGTCCCAACGGCAGCGGCAAGACCACGCTGCGCAAGCTGCTGCTGGGCGACCTGGCGCCGGACAGCGGCGAAGTGCGCGCCGGCTCCAACCTGCAGATCGCGTATTTCGACCAGTACCGTTCGGTGCTGCGCGCGGACTGGACCGCGATCGTGCACGTGTCCGAAGGCCGCTGTTTCCTCGAGGTCAACGGCATACGCAAGCACGTG
>NZ_JAGXKC010000796.1:0-228 GCF_019091045.1 Stenotrophomonas sp. GbtcB23
CTTCGCCCCGCTGGCCAAGCGCGCCGCCGCCTACGGCTGGGGCAGCGAGCGGGTCAACTTCTTTGCCGACAAGACCGCCCCGGGGAGCCTGGGTGCGGTGGGCTACGACGACGAGGGGGTCAAGACCAAGCGCTGGGACCTGGTCAAGGACGGCATTCTCGTCAACTACCAGGCCACCCGCGATGAAGTGCACCTGCTGGGCGATCCCGAATCGCATGGCTGCAGCTA
>NZ_JAGXKC010000797.1:0-228 GCF_019091045.1 Stenotrophomonas sp. GbtcB23
CGCAGGTTGCAGGCAGTGACGGTCAGCGCCGGCCGCAGCAAGACCACCGTCAATGTTGAAGTGCACCAGAAGCGCCCCTACACCAAGTACGCCAGTGGCAAGGCGATGACGCCGGATGAGGAGCGCGCCGGCATCCTTCGCAAGCTGGAGGAATCCCGCCAGCGCAATCTGGACGGGCAGCGTGCACTGGCCGAGAAGGACCGTGCGCGCGATGAGGAAATCGCACGC
>NZ_JAGXKC010000798.1:0-228 GCF_019091045.1 Stenotrophomonas sp. GbtcB23
TGTCGCCGGCGCGCACCAGCCGCGCGGCATGCGCGCCGATGCTGTCTTTCCGCGGCAGGTTCTGCGTGTCCTTTTCGTGGGTGTCCTGCTCCAGCGGGGGCTTGCGCACCAGGGTGGCGCCGCCGCGGGTACGCGTGGCCAGGCCCAGCGCTTCGGTGAGGATCAGGTCGGCGCGGCTGGTCACTGCCGGAACGCCGAAGCGCTCCACCAGATCGCTGACCTGCACGG
>NZ_JAGXKC010000799.1:0-228 GCF_019091045.1 Stenotrophomonas sp. GbtcB23
GCCCATGTACATCGCCGGCTTGACTAAGAAGGTCTCGCTGGCCTCGTCCATCCCCTGGGTCAGCCACGGCGCCATCGCCGTGGCGTTCCAGCCCGAGGAGGCCATATCCAGGTCCAGCTTCACTACCGCGCCGTTCGGCGGGTCGCGACGCAGGGCTTCCTTCAGCGGCTCACCGCCGGCCATGCCGTCGGGGGGCGGGGGGAGGGGGTCCGACAGCGTCACCGCTGT